>JAOUOM010000088.1 GCA_029880385.1 Cyclobacteriaceae bacterium
ATGTGGCTATTTTGGCACTTGATTCCGAACCCGAAAAGATTGTCCGTCGGATGTCGCGTCGTGATGGGTTTGATGGGGATTATGTGTCGATCAGCATCGACAGTTATGATGATAACCGGACAGCTTTCTCTTTTACGGCAAGTGTTTCCGGGGTGAAGAGCGACGAGTACATTTCCAATAATATGGATTTTGATGAGACCTGGGATCCTATCTGGTACCTGGCTACCCAAATCAATGAACAGGGCTGGGTGGCAGAATTCCGGATTCCCCTTTCACAATTGCGGTTTGCCGACAAAGAAGAGCATACCTGGGGCATTCAGGTGCTTCGCAAATTTTTTCGCAACGATGAGCGTTCCGTTTGGCAGCCCATTTCACAGGAGGCACCAGGCTGGGTTCATTTATTTGGTGAACTGAAAGGGATCAGGGGAATCCGCCCTCAAAAACAGTTCGAAGTGCAACCCTACCTCGTGGCAAAAAAGGAAAAATATCCCGCAGAACCGGGAAATCCCTATTTGACCGGTAACGATTACTCGATTTCAGCCGGTCTGGATGCCAAAATAGGTATTACAAGCGACATCACACTGGATCTGACAGTAAACCCGGATTTTGGGCAGGTAGAAGCCGATCCATCCCAAGTCAATTTAACGGCCTTTCGGCTTTATTTTAATGAGAGGAGGCCCTTTTTTCTGGAAGGGAACAATATCCTCACATTTCCCATTGTGGGGTTTACCGAGGATAACCTGTTTTATTCCCGTCGTATCGGAGGAGCACCCAGCTTTGTGCCTGAGGCCGATTTTGTGGATCAGCCACGTAATACCAGCATATTGGGTGCAGCCAAGCTGACGGGAAAAAACAGTCGGGGATTTTCCTGGGGACTGCTTGAGTCTTTGACACGCGAGGAAAAGGCAACTTATCGGATCAATGGGGAAGAAAAAACCACCACCGTGGAGCCAATGACACATTTTTCAGTGGGTAGGTTTCAGCAGGATTTTAAGGAAGGCAAAACCGTGGTAGGGGCCATGGCCACTTCAACGCACCGGTATATCAACGATAGTCAGCTCGATTTTTTACATACGGATGCCCAGACCGGCGGAGTGGATCTCACCCATAACTTCAAAGACCGTAAATATGGCCTTACCTTTCGTACCCTCTTTAGCCGGGTGGCAGGATCGGAAGCATCCATTTACGCCAGTCAGGTTTCTTCCGAGCGTTTTTTTCAACGACCTGACAACTATCACAAAGATGTTGACACTACACGCAATTCCCTGGTGGGCACGGCCAGCACGGTATCATTTGGCAAGCAAAGTGGAAATTTCTTGTGGGAGATAGGAAATACATACAATTCACCCGAGCTGGATCTAAATGATGCCGGGTTTATGGTTCAGACGGACTTTTTGTTCCATTGGTTTTTTGCCCAATACCGGATTCTGAAACCTGTCGGCATATTTCGTTGGCAGCGAATGGTGCTGGTGGGTTACCAGGGTTTTGATTTTGATGCCGTCCGGATAGACAGAGGTGGTGAGTTTAATTACATCACCCAGCTGACCAATTTCTGGAAATTTGGTGTCGCTTTTAACTCCAGTGGCGAGAGTGTGTCCAATGCCGATCTGCGGGGAGGACCAGCTATCCGCTACCCGGGAGGATTGAATTACCGCTATTGGATTGAGTCCAATGAGCAGAAAAAAATAGCATTTGAATGGAACCATTGGGCATATCATGGTTTTGAAGGGTATCGTCAAAACATGGGTTTTTCCAGTTCCCTTGTTGTACGGCCGATCGATGCGCTGCGGGTTACCCTTTCCCCTACGGTAATAATGGGTTTCAACGAAATGCAATATGTTGACGCATTTGATCGGACGGCAGGCGAAACCACCTATATGTTGGCCAGGGCTGATCAGGAAATTTACAGAATGTCCGTGCGGGCCAATTATAATATCACCCCGAATCTGACCATTGAGTTATGGGCACAGCCATTTATTGCCAAAGTGGAATATAGCCGGTTTAAAAAGGCATTGGAACCCGGTGCAACTTTGTTTGAACATCGTTTTGCAGAGTTCCCCGATAGTCAGGTGAGCCTGAACCCCCTTAACCAGACGTATTATTTGTATGAGCAGGGCAGTCAGCTTCCGGATTATACTTTCCGCGATCCGGATTTCAATACTATGGAATTCCGGTCTAATTGTGTGTTGCGCTGGGAGTACATTCCGGGCTCCATCTTATTTTTGGTATGGTCAGGAAATGCAGCGGTATCGACCTTTCACGATCAAAACGATTTTATTCACCTGGCTGATGATTTACTGAACCTTCGATCCAGAAATACATTTTTGATTAAATACACCTATAGATTTCTTCGCTAAACATTCATTTTTGATTGTACCTTTGGGCACCCAAAAAAATCAATATGTCAAAGGTAGTTATCATTGGAGCAGGTGGTGTCGGCCGGGTGGTCGCCTACAAATGCGCACAACTTAAAGATGTTTTCACAGAAATCGTTTTAGCAAGCCGTACGGTGTCAAAATGCGAAGCAATTGCGCAGGATATTAAAAAAGACCTGGGTGTGGTCATTGCGACAGACCGTGTGGATGCCGACCATGTGAACGAGGTAGTGGCGTTGTTTAAAAAACACCAGCCCAGACTGGTCATAAACGTTGCCCTTCCTTATCAGGACCTCACCATCATGGATGCCTGCCTCGAAGCAGGTGTCAATTACCTCGATACGGCCAACTATGAACCGATTGACGAAGCAAAATTTGAATATAGCTGGCAGTGGGCCTATCAGGACCGGTTTAAGGCAGCCGGACTGACCGCTGTATTGGGTTGTGGATTTGATCCGGGCGTGACAGGTGTATACACGGCCTATGCCGCCAAGCATTACTTTGATGAAATCCATTACCTGGACATTGTGGATTGCAATGCCGGTGATCATGGAAAGGCTTTTGCCACCAATTTTAACCCTGAAATCAACATTCGGGAAGTAACCCAAAAGGGCAAGTATTTTGAAGATGGGAAATGGGTATTGACCGAGCCGCATGCGATCGGCAAAATGATTAATTACCCGAATGTAGGGCCGCGAAAGTCTTACCTGATCTATCACGAAGAGCTGGAGTCATTGGTGAAAAATTACCCAAGTCTAAAGCGTGCCCGTTTTTGGATGACATTTGGCGATGAATACCTGACCCATTTAAGGGTAATTCAAAATATTGGAATGGCCGCTATTGAACCAGTAATGTACGAAGGAAGGGAAATTGTCCCCCTTCAATTCCTCAAGGCTGTATTGCCCGATCCGGGTGGTTTGGGCGAAAACTATGAAGGTGAAACCTCCATAGGGTGCCGTATCAAAGGCGTTAGGGACGGACAGGAAAAAACGTACTACATATACAATAATTGTAAACACCAGGATGCATATAAAGAAACCCGTGCACAGGGTGTGTCTTATACTACGGGTGTACCGGCTGCCATTGGGGCCAAGATGATGCTTACCGGCGAGTGGACAGGTGCCGGGGTATATAACGTTGAGGAAATGAACCCGGATCCATTTCTGGCAGACCTCAACCAATACGGCCTTCCCTGGCACGAGCTGGTAGACGTAGACCTTGAAATGGACTGATGATGAAGCCGGATTTACAGCAAATACCTGAGTGGTACCGGCCCTATGTGGCAGTGCTTGATGACAAGCCCATCGTGGAATTGCTCCGGGAGAGCCTGTCATCTTTTGAGCAACTTTTCGGTGAAATAACGGAGGAAAAATCACTTTCACGCTATGCGGAGGGTAAATGGTCCATCAAGGAAGTACTCCAACACATCATGGATACTGAGCGGATTTTTGCCTATCGTGCCCTGAGGTTTTCACGCGGTGACCAAAATGATTTGTCCGGTTTCGATCAAAATGCCTATGTGGACCAATCTATGGCCGACCGTCGGCCATTGGCCCAACTGATCCACGAATTCAGCACTATCCGAAGGGCGACCATTGCCCTGTTTGAAGGAATGGATGATGCGTGGCTGGACAGGGAGGGCACTGCCAATAGCTATTCACTGTCCGTACGGGCCATTGGCTATATCACTGTTGGCCACCAGGTGCACCATGTCAACATCATTAGGAATAAATACCTGTGATTGATTTTTCTAAAATACCTTCTCCATGTTTTGTATTGGAGGAAGAACGGCTCGAACGGAACCTTCGCCTGATTGACCGGGTGCAGCAGGAGGCCGGAGTGGAAATAATTCTGGCATTTAAGGGGTTTGCCATGTGGAGTGCATTTCCCATTGTCAAGAAATATCTGAAAGGTGCAACGGCGAGTTCCCTGCATGAGGCACGTTTGTGTTTTGAGGAAATGGGAACCAGGGCTCATACTTACGCAGTGGCCTATCAGCCGGATCAATTTCAGGAAATAGCTTCCCTGTCATCACATATCACATTTAATTCGCTCAGTCAATACAAGCATTTTCAGCATCAGCTACCGGAAGGTGTCGAATGTGGTTTACGGATAAACCCGGAGTGGTCAGATGTGGAAACAGATCTTTATAACCCGTCGAGTCCGGTATCGCGCCTTGGGATTACGTCGCCACATCTCGCAGGAGGATTGCCTGAGGGGATCAGTGGGCTACATTTTCATGTGCTTTGCGAGTCGTCAGCGGAATCCCTGGTGCAGGTCCTGCGGCAGGTTGAACATAATTTCGGGCATCTGCTGCATCAACTAAAATGGATCAACATGGGTGGTGGGCATCTGATGACCCGGGAAGGTTACAACATAGACCTGCTCATCAGGACACTGAAGGAGTTTAGGGAAAAATACCAGGTAAACGTCATTCTGGAGCCGGGTAGTGCCATTGCATGGCAAACGGGCGACCTTAAGTCTACGGTACTTGATATAGTAGAAAATAACGGAGTTAAAACAGCCATTGCTGATATTTCATTTACCTGCCACATGCCTGATTGCCTGGAGATGCCCTATCGTCCGGTGATTACAGGAGCCTCACGCAACCCCAACGGGTTACCCCATAGCTACCGGATTGGAGGCGTAAGTTGCCTGGCGGGGGATTTTATGGAAGCCTATGGGTTTGATAAGCCGCTGGCTATTGGTGATGAGCTGGTCTTTGAAGACATGATTCATTATACCATGGTCAAAACATCCATGTTTAATGGCGTTCATCATCCGGCTATTGGCATTTGGCGAAAGGAAGGCACGTTTGATCTGATCAGGGAATTTGACTATCAGGATTACAAAAGGCGTTTGTCTTAATAGCTGATTTTGGGTTCAAGCAATCCCCGCATAAACAGGTTATATTCTTCGCAGCTCAGAAATGCCTCGCCTGCAGAATAAATGCAGGTATGGTAGGTATCGCCAAATGCGCCATGTTTGATGACCACACCCGACCCTTTGCATACCGGGCAAATCATTTTTTCAAGGCCCCCGCAATCATAATCCTGATTGTTTAGTTCGTCGATCATTTGACGGCTCAGGTTGCGCTGTATTTCCAGGTATTTGTCTTCCGAATATTGCAGGTACAGTACCGCTTCGTCATAATATTGTCCTTTGGTTCCTTTGATCTGAAGGTATTTATTTAGCCAGTTGATACTTTGTTTGTAAAGGGACAGGTGGTAACTGTTTCGCCCAAACAGATAGGCCAAGTTTGAAGGCAGGACTTCTTTGTTTTCAAGGATAAAAATAAACTCTTTTTGAGCGGCTTCATATTCACCTTTATTCATAAGTTCTTCACCCAGATCCATACGCCTGAAAAACTCACGTTCCGGGATTTCCTGTGCCCAGACGCAAGCGGTGAAAAAAAGGAAAGAAAGAAAGCCAATTGTTTTTATTGCCATTATACTCAGGTTTCATGGGACAACTTCCGAAATAACGAATAGAACTTTCAAACGTTATTTTAAAGGTATCAGCCACGTATTTTCCCTGCTAATTTACCTTAAAAGCCCACAATTCCTTTTGGAATGCCCAATTTGAAATAACCACCTATAAAATTTATCTTCGCTACAAACAACATACCCCATGGAAACTACAAAACAACACACCCCTGTTTCCTCCATGATGGAGGATTTTTTACCCATCAATGGTACTGACTACATCGAGTTGTATGTGGGAAATGCCAGGCAGGCAGCCCATTATTATAAAACAGCCTTTGGTTTTCAATCGTTGGCTTATAGCGGATTGGAGACGGGTTTGCGGGATCGTGAATCCTACGTGCTGGTTCAGGATAAAATCCGTCTGGTGCTTACCACACCCCTGACAGGAGGGACTGGGATCGGCCGGCATATTGACAGGCACGGCGATGGTGTAAAGGTGATTGCCTTATGGGTAGACGATGCACAAAAAGCTTACGAAGAAACCATAAAACGGGGTGCTGAATCCTACATGGAACCCGTCACAGAATCAGATGAATACGGTGAAATTAAAAAAGCGGGAATTCACACCTATGGTGAAACGGTACACCTATTTATCGAGCGAAAAAACTATACCGGGGTCTTTATGCCGGGATATAAAGCGTGGGACACGCATTATAAGCCTTCGTCTGTCGGTTTGAAATATGTCGACCACATGGTAGGGAATGTAGGATGGGGCGAAATGAACCGGTGGGTCGACTTTTATGCCAATGTGATGGGATTTACCCAACTGCTTTCTTTCGATGACAAGGATATTTCCACCGAGTACACGGCGTTGATGAGCAAAGTGATGTCAAATGGAAATGGCCGGATAAAATTTCCCATAAATGAGCCAGCTGAAGGAAAGAAAAAGTCGCAGGTAGAAGAGTATCTTGATTTTTATGACGGGCCTGGTGTCCAGCACATAGCCGTGGCTACGGATGATATTGTGGCTACTGTCACCGCACTTCGTGACAGGGGTGTTGAGTTTTTGACCGTTCCTTCGACATATTACGACACCGTGCTTGAACGGGTCGGGGCTATTGACGAAGAATTGGGGCCATTAAAGGAGCTGGGTATTTTGATCGATCGTGACGATGAGGGGTATTTATTGCAATTGTTTACCAAACCCGTGGAGCCACGCCCCACCATGTTTTTTGAAATTATACAGCGAAAAGGGGCAAAATCATTTGGAAAAGGTAACTTTCAGGCTCTTTTTGAGGCGATAGAGCGGGAGCAAATACTTCGTGGAACGTTGTAGTAGCGTTATAATAGAATGGCTGTTTGCCCGTTTATTCAGCAACATGTCAAATCAGTAAAAGTTATGTCATTCAGGTATAGTATTCTTTTCGTTTTTCTTGTCAGTATTGGCTATGTATCCCGGGGGCAATCTTCCCGTGATGTAGGGGTATCCGCTCCAAAGCCTGTATATCAGGCACACAAAGTGAGTAACAAGCGATCTGTCTTTTTTCGAAAAATGTTTAAGAAAAAGGAATTGAGTGAGGAG
>JAOUOM010000089.1 GCA_029880385.1 Cyclobacteriaceae bacterium
TAACCTGATCGGTGCTACCGACCCTGCCAAAGCGGCTCCCGGCACCATCCGTAATTTGTTTGCCAAATCAATAGAAGCAAACGCCATTCATGGATCGGATTCAGATGAAAATGCCCTGATCGAAGGTGCCTTTTTCTTCTCTCAGACGGAGCGCGTCTAAGGCAACGACGGGTTTGTTGATACAAGAATAGATACAGCAGGCTGCTTCCCGGGGGAGGCAGCCTGTTTTGTTTTGCCACTCATCAGGAATATGCCGGTGAGTATGTAACAGTAGTTTCCTAGTCTGATTTTCGTGGGGTTATTTTGCGCCTTCAATCAGGCATTTTAGGTATTTTTTTTTTAATGAAAGACATCACCAGCAGGCAGGACATTGCAGCCCTTATGCAAAAGTTCTATATCAACGTATTGGCCAATCAGGAAATTGGCAAATTTTTTTCAGAGTCTGTAAAAAACTGGGACCACCACCTGGCCCGCTTTACCGACTATTGGGAGTCTAATGTCTTGTTTTCGGAAAGCTACGAGGGGAGCCCGTTGAAGCGGCACATTGAAATCGATCGTCGTTATGACCATTCATTTGTACCGGGCCATTTTGACCTTTGGGTCGAATTGTTTGAGCGTACCACTGATGAGATGTTTGCCGGTGAAAAAGCGGAATTAGCCAAGGAGGTGGCCCGAAATATGTCCCGAAACATCCACAACCAAATGTTTATAGGCCGAAAGCCGGAAAAACATACTTTTAACCATTAACCGAATTATCTGTATTCCTTTTGTCCTTTTCGCTTACTTTTAGCCTATGGACAAAAGGAAATTTTTACAAAAATTGGGGGTGGCTGCCACAGCGGGCGTGACGGGTAGTTTACTGTCTTGCCGTGAGACCGTTTCGAAAAAGGCAGATGTGCCCTATATCAATTTTAACAAGACCTATCGGTGGAAGATGACCACCACCTGGCCCCCGAACTTTCCTGTGGTTGGTGAGGGGTGCAAAATGATGGCCGACTGGGTACGCAAAATGTCGGGTGGACGCATGGATATCACCGTGTACGGAGGAGGGGAACTGATCCCGGCACTTGAGGGATTTGATGCCGTGAGCAATGGAGCCATAGAAATGAATCACGGGGCTGCCTATTATTGGGCAGGCAAACTACCGGCTGCCCAGATCATGACCACTGTTCCGTTTGGCATGGATGCCCAGCAAATGGATGCCTGGATACAGGCTGGCGGGGGCGACAAGATCTGGCAGGAACTTTATGAACCCTATGGCCTGATGGCTTTTCCGGCAGGAAATACGGCTGTGCAAATGGGAGGATGGTTCAATAAGGAAATCAACAGTATCCAGGACCTCAAAGGATTGAAGATGAGGATCCCGGGATTGGGCGGCAAGGTATTTGCCAGGGCAGGCGGTACCCCAATGCTCCAATCAGGTGGTGAAATTTACACCAATTTGGAGCGCGGCGTGATAGATGCAACGGAATGGATCGGGCCCTACCACGATTATTTGATGGGCTTTCATCAGGTAGCCAAATATTATTATTATCCGGGTTGGCATGAGCCGGGCTCGGTACTCGAATTACTGGTAAACAAAGCGAAATTTGAAGAATTGCCTACCGATCTTCAGGAAATCATCACCAGTGCCGCATTGCGGCTCAACCGGTGGATGGGGGCGGAATTTGACGCGAAAAACGGCGAATACCTGGAAAAAATTAAGGCTGTGGAAGGATTGGAATTACGGCGGTTTCCGGATGATGTCTTGCAGACATTACAGAAATATACAGACGAAATCATGTCCGAAATGATAGAGTCGGATCCGCTGGCACGCCGGGTATACGAAGCATTTAACGATTTTCGATCCACCATACGGCCATGGATGGATATTAGTAATAAAATTTATTATGAGACAATGATCTAGTCTCCCGTTAATCCCCAAAATTCCTATGAAAAAATTAGTTTACATCCTTTTTGCGTTAAATGCCGGCATAGCCAGTGCACAGCCCCTTTTGCTACAGCCGGCCATTAGTCCTGATGGTAACCGGGTTGCCTTCTCCTATCAGGGAGACATATGGACGGTACCTGTATCGGGAGGCCGGGCCGACCGCCTGACCTTGCACGAAGGGTACGAAAGTATGCCGGTCTGGAGCCCGGATGGCGCGTTGATTGCTTTTACAAGTGATCGTTTTGGCAATGAGGACGTTTTCTTCATGGAGTCCGGTGGTGGCCAGCCCAGGCAACTTACTTTTCACGCTGCCCAGGATCGGGTGGCCAGCTTTACACCAAAAGGGACAATCCTTTTTACAACCCGCCGCTTGTATGCGCAGGTGGAACGGGAGTGGGAAATTTATGAAGTCAAAACGGATGGTAGTACACCCGTTCGTCGCATGGACGCATTGGGGTTTGATCCGGCAGTTTCTCCTGATGGAAGTAAAATTGCGTTTGTCCGGGGTTCCTGTCGTATGGAAAGGGAAGCCTATCGCGGGCCAGCCAACCGGGATGTGTGGATATGGGACATTGCCACGGATACATATACTCAGTTAACGGATTTTGAAGGAAATGACGTAAGCCCGCAATGGCTCAACAACGAAACCCTTTTGTACCTTTCATCCAAAAGCGGAAAATATAACCTTCATCAGATCAAGCTGGATAAGACGGACGTACAACGTACTTCCGAAACCCTATTTGGCGTTTTTTCCTTCAGTGTGAGTCCGCAATCCGGGCGTGTGGTATACCAGGCAGGTGATCAGGTCAGGGTGCTGGATTTGCAAAACGGCGACAACCGTTTGCTTGACGTAAATGTGGAAAGTGATTTTCGGTTTGATCCGGTTGTGTCCAGGACCGTACAAAATGAAGTGGGTCAGTATGCCATCTCACCAAATGGCAATTATATGGCGTATGTCCACCGGGGCGAAATATTTGTCAAAAGAAATGACAAGGAAGACAGCCGGAGTGTCCGGATCACCAACGGACCGGCCCGCGAACGTGATGTGACCTGGTTGTCTGATGAGGCACTCTTGTTTGTTTCGGACCAAAATGGACAAAATGACCTGTACATGGCCCGCTCTGCCGACCCTGGGGAACCATATCTTTTTAACTCGCTCAAACATGCGATTCGTCCGGTTCAGCAGACAAAAGAGGAGGAATTTGACCCGGTCGTTTCGCCTGATGGAAAAAAGCTGGCATTTCGCAGAGGGAGAGGCCAGCTCCTGACAGCCCGTATTTCATCGGAGGGGAATTTAACGGAAATCAAAACGCTGTTGGATGGCTGGGATACACCGGGAGGGATTTCCTGGTCGCCCGACAGCCGGTGGCTGGCCTATTCGCTTTCGGATCTGTATTTCAACGAGGAAGTCTATATACATGCGGCAGACAATTCAAAAGCTCCGGTCAATGTTTCCATGCACCCAAAAAGTGACAGTAGACCGGTTTGGAGCCCGGATGGAAGCAAATTGGGTTTTATTTCGCAACGTAACAACGGTGATGGCGATGTGTGGTTTGCCTGGTTGCAAAAGGACGATTGGGAAAAATCCCGTGAAGCATGGAAACGTGAGTCCCTGACAAAAGGGGATGAGGAAAAAGATAAGAAGGAAATAACGGTAAGCATCGATTTTGAAAACATCTACCAACGTTTGGTGCAGGTAACGGGTTTTGCTGGAAATGAATCGGAATTTGTGTTTTCCGCAGATGGTGCATTCGTATATTATGCCGTTGGTGCCCCCGGACGCCAGGATTACAAAACCGAAAAAAATCTTTATAAAATGAAGTGGGATGGGACGGAAAACAAAGAAATCGTGACAGGGAACAAAAGTCCACGGTCGTTGACGCTTTCATCCAAAGGTGATTTCCTCTATGCGCTTACCGATGGAGGTAAAGTGGTTCAGGTTAAAACCAAAGATGACAAATCAGAATCTCTGGCGGTGACATCCCGGTTTTCCGTGCGGTATGAGGAAGAGCGCGACCAACTATTTGAAGAGGGATGGCGGGCACTTCGGGATGGATTCTATGATCCCGGCTTTCATGGAAGAGATTGGGAGGAACTGAAAACGCACTACAAGCCGCTAGCCATGAAGGCCAGTACCAAGGAAGATTTTCAATATGTATTTAATCTCATGCTGGGACAGCTCAATGCCAGCCACATGGGTATGTACAGGGGAGAAAACCAAAAAGAAACGCAAACGATACTGACCGGCGAAATAGGAGTAGAGGGGAAAAACACGCCAGCAGGATTTGAAATCACACGTGTTGTAGCCAAAGGGCCTGCAGATCGCAACGAGAGTCGCCTTCGCCCGGGGGATGTGGTGAAGGCTGTTGGCCAGCAACCGGTGACGGGTCAGACCAATTTTTACAGCCTTTTTACCGGACAGATTGATGTGCCGGTGCTGCTTCTTGTGAAGCGAAAGGGCGGAACAGAAGAGGAGGTAGTGATCTGGCCTGTGCGTTCGGTGAGTGATCAGTTGTACGATGAATGGGTGGAAGACCGGCGTACACTTGTGCATGAATATTCAGGCGGGAAGTTGGGATACCTACATATTCGGGGAATGAACTGGGAGAGTTTTGAACGTTTTGAGCGTGAATTGACAGCAGCCGGGTATGGCAAGGAAGGGATCGTGATCGATGTGCGGTATAACGGAGGGGGGTGGACCACCGATTATCTGATGACGGTACTTAATGTACGCCAGCATGCCTATACGGTGCCTCGCGGTGCAGCAGGTAATCTGGAAGCAGAACATCGGGGGTTTGAAGATACCTACCCGTATGGCGAAAGGTTGCCACTTGCCAGTTGGACAAAGCCTTCGGTCGCTCTCTGCAATGAAAGCAGTTATTCCAATGCCGAGATTTTTTCCCATGCCTACAAATCACTTGGATTGGGGACACTCGTTGGCAAAGCCACTTTCGGGGCTGTCATTTCCACAGGTTCATGGAATTTGGTAGACGGATCGTACGTTCGCATGCCTTTTCGGGCATGGTATGTGAAGCCTACGTATCAAAATATGGAACATGGACCTGCCGTACCGGATGTAGTGGTCGAAAACCCACCGGCCTACAAGATGACCGGGCAGGATCTTCAGCTGAAAAAATCTGTTGATATTTTACTTGAGCAAATTCAGTAGAGATGGCAGAAAGGCAGGAGGATGGGCCGCCAGGGCAAAAGCGGCTTACCCTTTGTTTGCCAACTGGCCACAGGCCGCATCAATGTCCTTGCCCCTGCTTTTGCGTACGTTCACGATCAGTCCTTTGCCCTGCAGGTAATGTTCAAAAAGGCTGAGCTTATCAGCACCGGTATTGATAAAACTGGCTTCCGCAATGGGATTGTACTCGATGATGTTGATTTTGGAGGGAATTTGACGGGCAAATTTCCAAAGGTCTTCAGCGTCTTTCAGCGTGTCATTAAAATCACGAAATACGATGTATTCGAACGTGATCTTGTTTTTCGTTTTTTCATAGAAATACAAAAGTGCCTCACGTAGTGCCTCCAGTGAGTTGGTCTCATTGATGGGCATGATCTGGTTTCGCTTTTCGTCGTTGGCCGCATGCAGTGAAAGTGCAAGGTTAAAGCGAACCTGGTCATCGGCAAGCTTTCGGATCATTTTGGCGATGCCGGCAGTAGAAAGGGTGATTCGTTTGGGCGAGAGGTTGAGCCCGTCGGGGCCCGTGATACGGGCAATGCTTTCCAGTACATTGGCATAATTGAGCAGGGGCTCACCCATGCCCATGTAGACGATGTTGGTCAGTGGCAGGCCAAATTTTTCACGCGCCTGACGGTCTATGAGTACGACCTGATCATAGATTTCGGCCGGGTCGAGGTTGCGTTTGCGATCCATATAGCCCGTCGCACAAAACTTGCAGCTCAGCGAGCAACCCACCTGGGAAGACACACAGGCTGTCATTCGGTCGTCGGAGGGGATCAGCACACCTTCTACCAGTTCTTTGTCGTGGAGGCAAAAGGCTGATTTTACGGTGCCATCGGCACTATGCTGCTGTGTATTTATTGTTACGGGCCTAATTTCAAAATCACGTGTCAGCGCTTCCCGTAACGACAGGGAGAGGTTGGTCATCTCGTCAAACCGGGTACAGGATTTCATCCACAGCCATTCCCATACCTGCTTGGCCCGAAAGGGTTTTTCGCCCATTTGGGTGAAATGATCCTTTAGTTGGGACAATGACAATAGCCGGATGTCTTGTTTCATGTGGCAAAGGTAGGCAGGAGGATGAGTTTGCGGGGTTTGATTGGTCATTTTTTGTGAAATGCGGCCTACTACTGTTTGCTGACATTTGCCGCTTCCTTTTCATCACGTGCCGGATTGCTGAAGCTGTAGGTATATGCCCGGCTATTGAGGATGGTGTACCCATGGTTGTATTTCCTGTATTTTGCGGGCAATGATTTCGCTCATTTCATGGTTTCGCATAAAAAGCATTGGCCACTTTTGCTCTATCCAAATATTATTTCCGTCAAATGATTTAAGTTTATGACCACATTCCGGATTTACTTTTTGACATTCCGGTAAACCAAACCATGAAAGACAGCAGCCCTATGAGAAAATCATTCATACTTACTTTTTTCATCCTTTTTGGAACAGCACTGTTTGCACAAGACAACATAGGTAGTGGCCCCGGAATCGGGTGGATTGGGTATTTTCAGGGAGGGTTGGTATATCGTTTGCCCAATAACTTCGGAAAAGAAGTAAACCTGGTCCTAAACGAATTTGAAACCTACCCACAACAGGGTTTTGCATTTGGTGGCGGAGGTATGGCTGTTTTTAATGGCAAATGGCTGGCTGGTGGTGAGGGTTTTCTGTTGTTTTATCCATCGGTGGCAGGCAATACCACCTTGGTCCGGGTCAAAGGAGGAGGTGGGGCTGTACATGTGGGGTACCGGGCATTTCGAAAACACAACTGGATGGCATTCCCGACAATCGGGGCCGGGACGTTTGGCTATACGGTTTCTATTCAAAATGAAGGATTTTTAGTGAATCAGGGAAATTTATTTATTCCCCCGGGGACAACCGAGGTATTGGACGCAGGGGTAATGTATGTAGACATCAGTTTTAAATTTTTGAAAGTACTGTTGCCGTCACAAACAGGCAGCCCGTTTACCGGGTTGAGTGTGGGGTATCAGCAGTCATTGGCTGCCAGGCCATGGGAGACATCAGCCGGGTTTGACCTGGATAGTTTTTCCTTGCCGGAGTTGTCCAATTTTTATGTAAAACTTACCCTTGGGATTGGGAAAGGATATTGAAGGTATGCAGGTGATAGACAAAATCAATGAATGGGTTGGAAGAGCGGTTTCGTGGCTTTCGCTGGT
>JAOUOM010000091.1 GCA_029880385.1 Cyclobacteriaceae bacterium
GCAAGCCAGGCTGTTGTGGACAAACGTTTTTCCGGTCAGTTGGCACAAATGGAATTTTCAGGTGATGCTACTGTATCACTTTCCAATTATCATCCCGAGCGGCTATCCTATGATTTTTCGTCCAATTCCGAACAGTTTATCGTGTTTTCGGATATGTATTATGCACCGGGTTGGAATGCCTATGTCGATGGAAAATCAGCCGAACATATCCGGGTGAATTACCTGCTACGGGGTATGGTAGTACCGGCAGGGGATCATACCATCGAATACCGGTATGAACCGGCTTCGGTGGTGGTAGGAAACAAGGTGGTTGTCATTTCTTCTCTATTGTTGTTCCTGGCGATCAGCTGGATGCTGTACCAGGACTATAAAAAGAAAAAAGTGGCATCCTAACGGGATTTCCGGCTGGTTTGATAGGCTTTTATGAATGCGTCTGCATAATCCGCTTTTGATAGTTCGTGCATGCGAAGGATGGAGTTTTCCATGTTTTTTTTCCTGAAATCTTCATCCTTCCATCCTTTTCCGATCATTTTCGTCATTTCATCCAGGTTTGTAGGATCAAAAAGGAAAGCAGGATCCTGCATGGTTTCGGGAAGTGAAGTCACCGACGAACATATCACCGGTACCTGATAGCGCATCGCCTCGTACAATGGACCGCTACCGGCTTCATACAATGTCGGGATAACGGTGAGTCGTGCCATCTTGTACAAACCGATCAAATCTTCTTCGGGCACAATGCCCAGAAATGAGATCCGTGGCGAGAGTCCTTCCCGAAGGATGTATTTTTCCAGCTCCTGCATATAGGCAGTCTGGTGACCCGTGCATACCAGGTCAATGTCATGTCCGTTGGCATTCAAGTTTTTGAGTGCCTCAAACAAGCGCAGGTGGTTTTTGTGTTGCCAGGTAGCGGCAGGGTACAAGATGAAATCTTTTTGAAGCGCATATTTTTGGCGCAGTATCCCGGGTTGCGTGTGGTTTTCAGTTCCGAACCAATTGGTATGAAAAGGGGGTGGGCAAACCGAAATTTCTGTCGGTTTTTTTTGAAAATAGGTGATCAGGTCGGCTTTTATATGTGAAAACGAAACCATCACATGATCGCTCAGATCCATGGCTTTTTTGCTGTGCAAGGCCCGATGCAAGCGTTCTCCCGAAGTGAAATAGTCCGGAAAATGGAGTTCCTGTACATCGTGCATGGTGGTAAGCACGGGGGTTTTGATCCCGTATATGGGTGAAAACTGTAAGGGGACATGGAAAATATCAGCCTTGAGCCGGTCGACTTTACGATAGGGATTGATCAAAAGGGAGAGCTTTTTCACCCATCGGAGCAGCCGGGAAGTGTTGTATTGGCCATAGATAAAGGCAAGGTCAAATAATAAATAGGCCAGGCCAAACCGTGCTTTGTTTAAAAGGCTGAAACGCGCTATTTCGACTGGCCTGACCTTTGGGTCAATGAATTTTTCCCGAATATAGTCCCGCTGGTTTTCGGAGTGTATCAAATAGATGACATCAACGGCAGGCGATGCAATCAATAGTTTGAGGATACCAATTGAGTAGGTAAAGATGCCACCGGCTTTAAGTGTGGAATGATGCAGGTAATAGGCTATTTTCACGGCTTCATTTTTTTTATGTAAATGAAATGACCGATTTTTTCATCTATTCCGATTTGCTCAAACCCGGCCTTTTCGTACAGGGATTTAGCGACCACATTGTCCGGATGTACCTTGAGGCGGAGGGCCGGGGCACCCATTAGCTGACAGACACTACAGGCATGGTACACGGTCGTTTTGGCAAGGCCTTTTCCCGAATGTGCGGGATCAATCCAAACCCCGTAGGATGGAATTTCAAAGCCATCGTCCATGCCCCGAAGCATGTAAAAACCTGCCAGCCTGTTTTGTATATATAGGCCAAAAAATAAATCTTTTTTGGCTGCTGCCAGCAGGTGATCCAGTGTTTTCTTGTCGAATGAGAAGGGTACAAAATAGGATGAATATCCTTTTTCGGAGCTGAGTAGAAGAGCGGACAGCTGCCCGGCATCTTGGGTATGGAGGCGTTTTATTTCAAGCATTGATCCGGGTTATTGCGTCAGAAAATTGCGTATATGGCCACATATTTCCTGTATATTTTCTTTTGTCAGTCCGGGATAGCTCGGCAGGTTGATGCCCCTGCTGCTGATATCGTCGGCTACCGGCAGTGAATGGTGGCCCGATGCGTACATCGGCATATGATGGACGGGATAAAAGGTAGGGCGTGTCTCAATCCCTTTGGATTTGAGATACGCCCGAAGGGGTTCACGCTGACCGGCATCCGTCACCAGAATGGTATACATCCAATAGGTATGAACAATACCCGGTCGCTCTGCGGGAAGTTCCAGGTCACATATTTGAAGTTCGTAATTGTAATGCGAGGCAATTTCCCGTTTCTCCCGGATGAGATCAGTCGCCTGTTCCAGTTGGGCCAGGCCGATGGCCGCACAGATGTTTGTCATCCGGTAATTGTACCCAATGATGTCGTGCCAGTATTCACGTCCTTCGGCCAGTCCCTGTCCTTTGAGCCGCATGGCCAATTGGTAGAGGGAGGGATCTTTTGTGACCACCATGCCCCCTTCGCCCGTTGTTATGGTTTTATTTCCAAAAAAGCTAAAGGTAGACAGGGTACCCATGGTGCCGGCAGGCTTGCCCTGATAGGATGAACCGAATGCCTCGGCACAATCTTCGATTACCTGCAATCCGTTTCTGAGGGCTATTGCCATTATTTTGTCCATGTCGCACATGTCGCCATAGAGGTGGACAGGCATTATTGCCTTGGTTTTGGTCGTGATGCGGTGTTCCAGGTCGTTGGGATCCATTTGCAGGGTGCGTGAGCACGAATCCACAAATACGGGCACAGCTCCTGTGTATGTAATCGCATTGACCGAAGCGATGTACGTAAAGGAAGGGACCAGCACTTCATCGCCCGGGCCGATACCGGAGGCCAGTAGTGCCAGGTGGAGTGCCACTGTCCCATTGCTCACCGAAATGGCATAGGGGATGCCAAGTTGTTGGGCAAAGGCCTTTTCAAATTCCTGGATGAATTTCCCTTTCGACGAAATCCACGTGGAATCCAGGCATTCATTTACGTATTTTTTTTCATTTCCTGCCAGACGTGGCTGATATACCGGGTATTTGATACTCATATTGGTTTTCTGATTTGAAGGCCCATGACGCCAAGTCCGGGTAGTTGACCTATGGTGTCAAAGTACCTGAAATGCCGGGCAATATAGTAGGGATCTTTCACGGTTTCAAAGTAATGGCGTTTCATCCATCTTTTACTATATGGTTCGTAAAAGTTATTGTCACTTTCGCCAAAAACTCTCGATTGCACGATTTCAGCGCCGTCGAGCTGGCCAAGCAAACGTTGGTTGAGTGCCTGTTCGTCATAAAACCGCTGGAAAAAATACCGGCCCTGTTCCGAACTACCCTGTAGCCCGTATACATCCGCCTCACGGTATTCTTCTTCGAATTTTGTTTTCACAGGAAAGGTCAGGATCAGGTTTCCCCCGGGTTTGAGCACCCGCCACAATTCCTTCATTACCTGCGAATCACCATTTTGCACCACATGTTCGATCACGCTTACCGAAATGATGTTGTCGAATTGCTCATTTTCAAATGGCAACTGTGTGGCATCATAGCCGTCAGTCTGAAAGACCGGGTCAATGGAAAGGGCCCTGGCCTTTTTACTCACTTCTGTCAGATCCTTGTGGTCAGGATTGATGTAATGAACATGTTGCTGTTTTCGTTCTGCCAAATAAAAGCCGATAAGAAATGGGGACGCCACATCCAGTAACAATCCACCCTTTTTTTGCTCATCCAGGCATTTTCTTACAAAATCAAATTCAAAATAGCGGACAATGGATACCGGATTCAGAAATAATTTAGGGGAAAATACGCCCTTTGTCAACAGTCGAAGGCCCATGCCAAGGCCGTAGGGGTAAAACAGCTTTCCGGGCAGGGCCTTTCTGCGTGCACGTAGCCAGTAATACACGGATTGAACGAAAAGAAATGGCAGGCTTAGGGCAAGTTTGATTGTTTTCATGGTTATCAGATATGGAAAAATGACCGTATAGCCGGCCGCAGGTCATATTTGTAGCGGTAAAAAAGTTTTTTTAACCAGCCGGGATCAAGCAACTGGTATATGTTTTTGTTGATACCAGCTGAAAGGGCAGGCAGTGTCTCTACCATTTTTGGTTCAAAACCGGGCTCTATCGCAGTTTCCAATAGCGGGTTTTTCTTCACATAGTGTGTGCCACTACCATCCATGCCTGTGTTGCTTACCATCGGACGGACAGGGTAGAGGCAGAGGCCCTGATGCAGGAAGTGGGTATAGGCCCAACGGATGGCCCAGGAATCTATCCGTTTTTGGTGATAGGATTTGAGCATATACGATAAATCGGCTCCGGCACGGTTGAATCCCTGCTGCATGCCCTTGTCCTTGCTGAATGTGTCAAAATCGCGAAGCTCCCAATCGGCCAGTTCCCAGCGGTCTGACCAGGTAGCCCAGCCCCATGAACAGGATCGGTAGGCGAGGTATGTATCGGCCGTATAGTCGGGGGGGAGTGTGAACGGGTAACAATAGCCGGTGACGGAGAAAACGGATTTGTTTGCAGCATGTGCATCCAAGGCTGCATTGATAAAGGACAGGAAATGCGGGGACGTCATGATGTCGTCCTCCAGAACGATGGCCTTTCCCTCGCGTTTTATGATTTGGGTGATGCCGTCAATGACAGAACGAGCCAGGCCTTTGTTGACGGGCTCCTCCTGGATGGTGATACTCCGAAACGGGTATTTTTCCGAGATGATTTTTCGGACAGCCCCTATGGTTGCTTCTTCTTCCGGTGATTTGGGGCCATCCGAAAAGATAAACAAATCGCTTTGATCGGCGCCCGCATTTCTGGATAAGGATTCCAGTGTACGCCGTGTATGAACAGGCCGGTTATAGACAAAAAGCAGGATGGGTGCGCGTGTTTTCATAAGACCAGCGGCTGGTGGCTGTTGTCAGGGTTGTTTGTACCTGCCGTAGTTGAAAAATCGGATCATAAAGTGCAAATGTGCAGAGATTACCCAAAAGGGATTGAAATTTTTCCATAAAATCTGAAACCGTTCCCACCAGCAGGTGGCGAGTTGACGGTCCGAAATCCCCCCTTGCAGGTAGTTGGATATTGCCTGGCCTACATTTACGGTATTCTTTCCTTTTTTTACGATTTCAATCATCCAGGCTATATCGGCCGAGCATTTGTAGGCAAGTGAATACATGGGGGCAAGTGATCGTTTGGCTATAAACGACTGGTGGCTTACAACCTGTCCCTTGAGAAAATCCCGCAAAACCAGGTTTTCGGGAAGTTTACGGCTGGTCAATGCACTTCGAGTACCGATCATTTCCCGTTTTTCATTGAGGAGGTTTGTTTCGCCAAAGAGTACATCTGCGTCTGGACAGGGGACAAAGAGGGTGCGAAGCAATCCCGGATGGCTCAGGGTATCACCGGCATTGAGGAAGAGTACGTATTTTCCTTTTGCGAGGGCCAGTCCCTTATTCATGGCATCGTATACACCTGCGTCAGGCCCGGTGACAAAGTGAGCCAGGTGTTGTGTGTATTTTTTCAGTACGTCCAATGTCCCGTCGGTCGATCCACCGTCTACCACGATGTACTCCAGTGAGGTGAGTTCCTGTTCAATTACACTTTTTACCGTCGGTTCTATGAATTCTTTACCGTTAAATACGACCGTGATGACTGATAGGGTAATTTCATTCATAGGTGGAGGGTATCAAACAGGAAAAATAGCCGTACTTTTTCAAAAGACATGAAATCGTCCGTTGTTAGTACCAGCTGGACAATTCAAACCGGGTTTTATTTGAATCAAGGACACGTCCGTCTTCGCACTTCAAAATCCTGGCAGGATATTTTTTGATAAAATGGTGATTATGCGTGGCCATCAGGATGGCCGTACCACTTTTGTTGATTTCCAGAAATAATTTAAATATCCCTTCCGACACGGTTGGGTCAAGGTTTCCTGTGGGCTCATCAGCCAGCAGGATGTGGGGTTCGTTGATAAGGGCACGGGCTATGACCACTCGTTGTTGCTCACCACCGGATAGCTGGTGAGGCATTTTGTTGGTGACCGATCCCAGCCCGACATTCATGAGTACCTCGGCCATCCGCGCCTTCATTTTTGCTTTATCTTTCCAGCCGGTAGCCCGCATGACAAACTCCAGGTTTTCTGCAATGGAACGATCGTAAAATAATTCAAAATCCTGGAAGATAATCCCGATTTTTCGTCGTAAAAAAGGAATTTCACGTGATTTGATTCCACGGATTTGGTAGCCCGACATTTGAATATCACCCAAACGAAGGGGAAGGTCTGCGTACAAAGTTTTGAGCAGGGAGGATTTGCCACTACCCGTCCGGCCAATCAGGTAGACAAACTCACCTTTTTCCACGGTGATGTTGATTTGGCTTAAAATTGATTGGTTTTCCTGAAAAACGGAGGCGTCAGTTACTTGGAGTACGGGTTCCTGGGAAAAAGACATACTAAATTTCTAAAGGTTGAAGTTTTCCGTAAGGTAATGAATCGATGATTTCCCTGAGTTCTTTTTCCTTTCCACCCAACCCATATTTTTCCATTTTTTTCAATGGACGATCTGCCCTGAAATATGCAACAAGGACAAAATTGCGATCCCTTAACTGGATATAATCCGGGATTTTTGCTTTTCCTTTTACTTTAATTATATACATGACTGTAGCTATTAAAAAATAGCGGTAACTACAGGGCTTGTATTATTTATTTCCTTTATGATAGTCGGCCAGGAATTTTTCCAGGCCTATATCTGTCAGGGGATGCTTGAGCAATCCGGTGATTACGTTGAGTGGGCAGGTAGCCACATCGGCACCAGCCTCTGCACATTGTATCAGGTGCATGGTATGTCGGATGGAAGCGGCCAATACCTCGGTTTCATACCCATAGTTGTCATAAATGTGCACAATTTGCCGGATCAGCAGCATGCCTTCCGAGCTGATATCGTCCAGTCGGCCGATAAAGGGAGATACATAGCTGGCTCCTGCCTTTGCGGCAACCAATGCCTGTCCGGCATTGAAAATCAGTGTGCAATTGGTTCGTATCCCTTCTGCAGAAAACACTTTGATTGCCTTTATCCCATCTTTGATCATCGGGATTTTCACCACAATTTTGTCATCGATCGCCGCAAGTTCCCGGCCTTCGCGCAGCATGCCCTCGACATCCGTGGCG
>JAOUOM010000092.1 GCA_029880385.1 Cyclobacteriaceae bacterium
TGTGCACACCGGATAGCGGCAACATACCCGCCGGGACCGGAGCCTATAATTGTGACATTGTAATCCATATAAGTAAATTATTACGAAGGATAATGTATCGTATACATTACCCTGTTTGATCAATTTTGATTGCAATTTTTATCCAATACCTATACCAATGGTAGTAATGGATGTTTGCCCCATGCTTTTTTATACCCCCAGCAATAACCTTGTGGGATCTTCCAACAATTGTTTTACCCGCACCAGGAAGCTCACCGACTCACGTCCATCAATGATGCGATGGTCGTAGGAAAGGGCTACATACATAATTGGTCGGACAACAACCTGTCCATTTTCAACCACCGGACGCTCTACAATGTTATGCATGCCCAAAATGGCTGATTGTGGGGCATTGATAATCGGTGTGGACAGCATGGAACCAAATATCCCCCCATTGGTAATGGTAAAGGTACCTCCCGTCATCTCATCAATACTTAGTTTGTTTTCCCTGGCTCGTGTTGCCAACCGCACCACTTCTCGTTCAATTTGGTCAAACGACAGGTTTTCGGCATTTCGTATCACGGGCACAACCAGTCCTTTGGGGGCCGAAACGGCAATGGATACATCGCAATAGTCACTGTACACGATTTCATCACCATCAATGGATGCATTTACTGCCGGCCATTCCTGCAATGCCATGCCGCAGGCTTTGGTAAAAAAGGACATAAAGCCCAGGCCTACCTCATATTTGTCTTTGAAACTGTCTTTGTACTTTTTCCTGAGATCTATGATCGGCTGCATGTTCACCTCGTTGAATGTGGTGAGCATTGCTGTTTCGTTTTTGACCGCAACCAATCGCCGTGAAACCGTCTTTCGAAGCGATGACATCTTTTCCCTTCGTTGTGTTCGGCCCCCTGTTGCATGAGCAGGTGTAGCGGACATCGTGGCTTTGGCTGGGGCTGTCGATTGTTTTTCGGCCTGGATGGCATCCTCTTTGGTGATCCGGCCATCGCGCCCGGTCCCTTTCACATCAGCAGAAGGGATCCCCTTTTCATCGAGGATTTTGGAAGCTGCGGGTGATGCATGGCCACTGGCATAAGAAGCCTGGGCAGGTGCCGCATGGGCTGCCGCCGGAACCGGCGTATCGGGTGCAAGGGCTACGCCCCCTTCAATCCGACAAATCAAAGCCCCTATCTCAAGGGTGGAACCGGCCGTAGCAACGATCCGAAGGATACCCTCCGATTCGGCTGTAAGTTCAAAAGTCGCTTTGTCTGACTCAATTTCAGCGATTACATCATCCATTGCCACAAAGTCACCGTCTTGTTTTACCCAGGTAGAAATGGTCACTTCATTGATGCTTTCCCCAACAGGCGGGACATGCATTTCGTGGACTTTGCCCGCAGGTATATTTTCTACAGCCGGTGCGGCTTTTTTCGATACCGTCTTTTTGGCCGTCGATTCATCAATCACACACAGCAGGCCACCTATTTCAAGGGTATCGCCTTCCTGTGCTTTGATGTGCAAGGTACCAGTTGTCTCCGCTGTTACTTCGAATGTTGCTTTATCTGATTCGAGTTCACAAATCACCTCATCCATTTCCACATAATCCCCTTCTTTTTTAGCCCATTGAGCTACGGTAACTTCGGAAATTGATTCGCCCACGGTGGGCACTTTCATTTCAAGGCTCATATCTTTACTTCTTATAATTCAAATGCGTTTTTCACTAAAGTAGCTTGTTCTTCTTTATGGATTTTTGAAAATCCGGTTGCGGGGGATGCCGCGGCACGTCGTGAGACACGCGTGATATCGTATTCGCCCAGTGTCCGCAGTATGTATGTCCATGACCCCATATTTTCGGGTTCTTCCTGTACCCAAACTAATTTGGGGTTATTGAACTTTTTCAAATAGGCATCCAGTTGTTTCTTCGGAAAAGGGTGTATTTGTTCCACACGAACAATCGCAACGTCTTTTGCTTTTCGCTTTTGCTGTTCTTCGTATAAGTCGAAATAGACTTTTCCTGAGCACATCAACACCTTTTTTACATTTTTGTCCGTGACATAGTCATCGACGATCAATTCACGAAATTTTCCGGATGTAAAATCGGATAAGGGGCTATTCACGCCTGTATGACGTAGCAGGGATTTAGGTGAAAACACAATCGTCGGTTTGCGGAATTCCCAGCTAACCTGTCGTCGCATCAGGTGGAAGATATTGGCCGAAGTAGTCAGGTTGCAAATGATAATGTTATCCTGTGCGCATAATTGCAAGAACCGTTCGATACGTGCACTGGAATGTTCTGGCCCCTGCCCTTCATAGCCGTGTGGCAATAGCATGACCAATCCGTTCATCCGTTGCCACTTTGTTTCGGCACTACTGATAAACTGGTCGATCATTACCTGGGAGCCATTGGCAAAATCACCAAATTGAGCTTCCCAGATGACAAGGGCATTGGGTGTGGCCATGGCATAGCCGTATTCAAACCCCAAAACACCAAATTCTGACAGCAGCGAATTGAATATGCGGAAAGGCTCCTGCTTTTTGTCGACATGATCGAGCCCACAGTAAGGTTCGTTGGTATTGGAATCGAAAAAGAAGGAATGACGATGGGAAAATGTGCCCCTTCGTACATCCTGACCCGACATCCGGACTATTTTTCCTTCGGCCAACAGTGAGCCATAGGCGAGCAACTCAGCCTCTGCCCAGCCCAGCTCCTTTTGTTCAAAATAAGCAGCTTTTCGATCCTTCAGCAGCTTTTCGATTTGTTTTAGCGGTTTAAACCCTTTGGGGATGGAGGTAAGGGCCTTGGCCACTTTGTTTACCATCTCCTCGCTAATGTGTGTTTCGGGTGACTGGTCAAAGTCTTCGGCCACCGAGCGTCTGAGGTGATGCCATTCCTCCTCTATTTTTTGTGGTTTGTAAGGCAATGGCTTTTGCTTCACTTCATCCAGCCTGTTTTGCAACAACTGCTTAAATTCATCATTCAGTTCAACCGCACGCTCCTGGCTGGCATCTCCCCGCTCAATCAATTTTTTCACGTATATCTCCCGTGGATTGGGGTGCTTGGCAATGATATTATAGAGCTTCGGTTGGGTGAATTTTGGCTCGTCACTTTCATTGTGCCCATGCCTGCGATAACACAATAAATCGATAAAAAAGTCTTTATTAAATGTCTGTCGGTATTCAATGGCCAGGCGTGAGGCAAACGCCACAGCTTCGGCATCATCACCATTTACATGCAACACGGGTGCATCAATTATTTTGGCAATATCCGTACAATAGATACTGGATCGGGCATCATCATAGTCCGTAGTAAACCCGACCTGGTTATTGATCACAAAATGGATCGTTCCCCCCGTCGAATAACCGTCAAGTTCTGACATTTGGGTACACTCATAGATAATCCCCTGACCGGCAATGGCAGCATCGCCGTGAATGAGGATGGGTATTGCTTTTCTCGAATCACCCCGGTATTCATCATCAATCTGGGCCCGCGTATATCCCAACACAACAGGGTCGACGGCTTCCAGGTGTGACGGGTTGGGTGCCAGCTTCACATATATTTTCTTACCTGATGTTGTCACTATGTAACTGGAATAGCCAAGGTGGTATTTCACATCACCATCGCCCATGGTCAGGTCAATGTCGCTATTTCCCTCAAATTCGGCAAATATTTCTTCGTATGTTTTGCCCATGATATTAGCCAGCACATTTAACCTCCCCCGGTGTGCCATGCCTATCACGACCTCTTCTACACCAAATGCCGCGGCTTTATTGATCATGGTATCAAGCGCGATAATGGTATTTTCACCCCCTTCGAGTGAAAACCTTTTTTGGCCTAAAAATTTGGTGTGCAGGAAATTTTCAAAAATGACGGCCTCATTCAGTTTTTGCAAAATTCGGCGTTTGTCTTCAATTGGGGGCTCAATATCAACCCCTTCCGTCTCCACCTTCTCACGCATCCACTCAAATATGTCAGAATTGCGAATATGGTTGAATTCATAGCCAATGTGCCCCAGGTATATTTTTTCGAGACGATCTTTTATTTCACTAAATCTGGCCCTTCCCATTCCCATCTCAACCCCTACGTCAAATTCTTTTTCCAGATCGTCTGGCGACAGGCCAAAATTTTCGATTTCCAAACGAACCATATGCTGCCTGCGTACCCGTACCGGGTTGGTATCTGATTTTAAATGCGCACGGGAGCGATGGGCATAGATATAATTCCTGACGTTGATCTCACCCAAAGAAACCTCGGAAAGCATGGCTGCCTGTCCGCCAACATCCGCATGTTGCTGTGAAAATTCAAACCCTTCAAAAAACTTTTTCCATGATTCATCAATACTTTCGGGATCCGATTTGTACTGTTTGTACAGGGCATCGATGTATCCAACATCGGCATTTGATATATAAGAATATTTTTCCATGTGATTAAAGAGGAAAACCAAATTTCAATCCAAAAATAGGTATTGTTTTGATAATGTAAAAACCGCTCACACGATTACACAAATAAACGCAAGCACAGTGCCCAATAATATATGTGATCCCGTTTCCTTATTTCGAATATTACATTATCTTTGCGCTCCAATTTAAAATTTTGAATGGACGTGTTCCATAAACAAAAAACAGTATGTCAGTAAAAATCAGACTAACGCGTCGAGGACGCAAAAAGAGGGCCATGTACGATCTAGTAGTGGCCGACAGCCGATCAGCCCGTGATGGCAAGTTCATAGAGAAAATCGGAACTTACAACCCAATCACCAATCCTGCTACCATCAACATGAATGATGAAAAAGCACTTGATTGGATCATGAAAGGTGCCCAGCCAACAGATACCGTTCGTGCGATTTTGTCGTACCGAGGTATCATGTTAAAGAAACACCTGCAAATCGGTGTAAACAAAGGGGCGATAACCCAGGAAGAAGCCGACAAGAAATTTGCAGAGTGGTTAAACTCCAAAGAATCGGCCATCCAAAGCAAGGTAGACAAGCTTGCAAAAGAAAAGGCAGATGCCTACAAAGCGAAAATGGAGGCAGAAAGCAAAGTGAACAAAGCACGTAAAGATGCCATTCTTGCGAAAAAGAAAGTAGCGGAAGAAGCATTAGCCGCTGAAGTAGCGGAAGCAAACGCTGATCCTGCTGAAAAAGCAATGGAAGAAGAGGCTGCCGATGCGATTGCAGAAGCGGCAGAGCCAAAAGACGGAGAATAATCTTTATGGGCATTGACGACTGTTTCCAGTTAGGGCACATTGTCAAAACCCATGGCCTGCACGGGGAAGTAAGCATCCATCTGGATGTGGATGTCCCGGAAGAGTATACGGAAATGGAATCGGTTTTTGTGGAGCAATCCGGGAAACTGGTTCCATTTTTTATTGAATCCCTTTCGCTGCAAGGTGACAGGGGGCTTTGCAAATTTGAAGAAATTGACACCATCGAGCAGGCCCAAGGCCTGGCCGGATCTTCCCTGTACCTGCCGGAAAGCCTCCTGCCCGCATTGCCTCACGGAAAATACTATTATCACCAATTAGTCGGGGCGGATATATTTGAAAACGGGAAATTATTGGGAAAAATCACGCAGATTTTTAAGCCGTCATCCCAGTACCTGGCAGCACTTGATTATCAAGGGCAAGAAGTACTGATCCCCATCGAAGACTCCATCTTTACAGCTGTAGATGTACAGACCGGGCGAATAGATGTAACCTTGCCAGAAGGATTGCTTGATGTTTTTCTTTCCCCCGAGTAACTTTATTCCCTGCCATGCGGATCGACATCATCACTTGTTTGCCTGAATTATTTGAAGGCCCCATGAACCAAAGCATAGTGAAAAGAGCTGTGCAAAAAGGCCATGTAGACATTCAAATCCACGACCTGAGGATTTACAGCACCAACAAACATAAAACAATCGATGATTATGCCTACGGGGGTGGGGCCGGTATGGTCATGATGATCGAGCCCATTGACCTGTGCATATCCGAACTTACGTCACAGCGGGAATATGACGAAATCATCTACCTCAGCCCAGATGGAGAAACCCTCAATCAGGGTATCTGCAACCAGCTCTCGCTTACAAAAAACCTCATACTCCTTTGCGGACATTACAAAGGTGTAGACGAACGGGTACGCCAGCACCTCATTACCCGTGAAATCAGCATTGGGGATTATGTATTGTCAGGCGGTGAACTGGCAGCAATGGTACTGGCCGATGCCCTGATCCGGCTGGTACCCGGCGTACTTAATGACGAAAGTTCGGCCCTTACAGATTCCTTTCAGGACGGCCTGCTGGCTCCACCCGTGTACACCCGGCCTGCCACCTACAAAGGATGGGATGTGCCTGCCGTATTACAGTCCGGACATGAAGGCAAAATAAACGAATGGAGGCATGAACAGTCGGTCAAGCGTACCCAAGACCGGCGACCCGATTTGCTTTCGTAATACCTGCTTCAAAATCACCCTTTTTAGGTATTTCTTTTCATTCGCATTTTGGTCATTTTTGAATTGTCAGATAAAACTGATAATTTGAAAATTCTAACGAACTATGATGACCTATGAAAAATCTATTTGCCCTAACGGTATATTTATCGTTAGTTACCCTTTTGTCCTCATGCGACAACTCCAATCAAAAACTCCTGGCCGAAAAAGACGCAAGAATAGCCGAACTTGAAGCCCTACTGGAAGGCTCTTATTCGCAAAAAGACCTGGCTGATTCGGAAGTATATACGGAATTGAAAGGTGATTCAACTGTCTACTGCAACACGGGTGACAGAATCACGTTTTCAAAAGCCCCGGAACTGTTATTTCGGGAAATCTCCAATTATAAAAAAAACCACGTAATCCATCTTCCAAACCCAGCAAACCAAAAGAAGGTAGTTACAACGACAAGTTATTCCTTCGGCCTCTGCTCCCTTATTGATTTGCTTGATGATATAAACACCTACAACTCGATTAATACAGACTCAATCACAGGTATCCGTATCCAGACGTATATCAAAAACATAAATAAAGCTGAAGATTTCATTGATGCCGCCATCATTCCCACAAAAAAAGATGGTAGTTTGGTGTATTCCGCTGTACTTTCAAATAAAAAAATGGCTAACACAGCTGAGACCTCACTGGTTTTGAATATTTCACTTCCTTGCCCGGATTTGTGTGATAATTAACAGAAACATCGATATCATCATCGGATATTCATCCGTTTTATCGCCACTAGTTCCAATTCTCATTGGAACTGGTGGCTTTTTTTTGCGCCCCAAAAAGCACTACGTGA
>JAOUOM010000093.1 GCA_029880385.1 Cyclobacteriaceae bacterium
TGTTTGGTGGCTGATGTTTTATTCATCCAACCTGGTGTAAATTTCGTAAATTTTTTCTGCTAATTCGGACCCCATTTCGCGGGCTTCCTTTTCAAAATACTGACGTGGGTTTTTTTCGATGATTTGGCTGGAAATGGATACCCGGAGTTCATCGTCGTGCAGGAGTTTCAGGGCAGTTTGCACATAGCCTTCATTTGTCGTGGACTGCAACCACGGGGGCAAATCCAGCCCCTGCAATACACGTAAATCCAGCCGTGTCCGGGGTTCAATACCGGTTTTTGTCACCACGGGAAGCCCCATTAGCAACGCATCGAGTGTGCTGTTTTCGCCCCCAAAAGGAAAGGGACTGAGATACAGATCGCAACCAGCCAATATTTCATAATAACGAACAATGGATTGGGCCGAATATACGGTGACATGGCTGGCGGGTAAATGTGCAAGTATTTGCTTCTTGCCAAGTTGATAAAATAAACCGGAAAGGTTTTGCATAAAATAAAACGCAACCGGTCGGTTTGCCTGATCCAAAATGGATCTGCATGTGGTCAGAAATCCGGCCGTCAGTTTAAAAATATTGGCACATACAGCTATGCGAAGAATGGGAGGCGTTTTGCGAATTTGGGGTTTTGGCCTTTTTGATTCAAACTGAAAGGTAAACAGGCTTCCCGGGGTGTTTTTCAGGGGGATCAAACGCGTGGAGGATATTGCCTCGGGGTGGAATAAGTCCTTGCCGATAATGCTAAGATCTATCCGGGGAGAATAGGAGTAATCGGGATGGCCCATCAGGCTTATTTGTAGCGGAGCCAGCCGTATGCGTGAAAGAAGAAGTGTCCATTTTTGCATACCGATGCTCGGGTATATAATTACATCAGGAGCCATTTTTTGGATTCGGTCTACTTCGATAGAAAGTGAAAATGCGTCACGGTCAAAGGTCTCCAGTTCATCACACCAATCCCAGGGGTGCTTGCCCAGATCCTGCTTGCCGGTAAAAACGATTACATAAAAATGCGTCCGGAGAGCCGACAATGGGAGGCCATAGCACCGGAACATCACATGTTCGTGTTTCATCACCTCAGCCGCTATCAGCAAACGCGGCTTTGTGCTCAATGTAAGCTGGTCAAAGCGGACCAGCGAGGTGGTGGGGGTAAGGGATAAACCGGTAGTAAGGATGTAGCTTTCAAGCAGCCGGTTTAGTTGCTGTTTTATTTTCCGGTTGGAAGCCTCATCATCATAACTGCTCTGGGCCCAAAGCAGGAAGATGGCCGAAATGGATTGTTCGGAAAGACTGGCACCCTGGCAGTTGGCCAATAGGTCACTGACCTTGTTTTTGTTATGGATAATGTCCGGAAATACCGTGATTCGGGTCGTGAGAAAATTGAGCAGTACAGGCAACAGGGAGCCGGGATTATGATCTGCCAGTGCGATCAAATCATGGGTATCCGCAGAAGAAAAGGGATGGATGGACAACAGGAACTTTTGCAGGTCGGAGCGGTTGGAGAATGCGAGGTGCTGCTGATGTCCTGTTTGCGATCTTTTACGCAGTGAAGCTGTAAGGAAGGCGGCATTTTGAAAGCCACTTAAGAAGAATACATGACCGATCAACGGACCGTAAGGTAGTAGCAGTACGTACTGTTCTTTGGATACGGAAGTGTTTTCATCGAGAAAAAGGTGGACGATACAACTGGCCAGCCGTGAATAAAATATTTGGACAAGCTGGTCGGGCGCATGGGTGTTCCACTCTTGCAGGTGTCTATTGGTCGTCCATTTCTGCAAAAACCGAATCAATACGCCGGTTTTACCTACAGGCCCAGGGGAATAAATCTTTGCTTCGAGCTCAAGCAAGACGGAAGGCAATCCATTTACGGGTTTCGTTATCTCCATCTATCTTTGACCTTATGGTGCGTCCGGTTATTCATTTGTATACACTTTGCCACAATGAGGAATTCATGATTCCCTATTTTCTCCGGCATTATCTGCCTTTTGTTTCCAAGATAATCGTGTTTGACAATTTTTCTACCGACCAATCCGCGATTATATTGTCAAAGTACGCAAACATTTTAGTAAAAAAACTGGATACGGATAATGAATACCGGGAGGATATCCTGACGGAGATCAGGAATACCGTTTGGAAAAAAAGCCGTGGACATGCCGATTTGGTCATCGTTTGTGATATGGACGAAATGTTATACCATCCGGATATACCGCTGTTTTTATCGCAGTTTATAGAGGGGGGATTTAGTGTGGCCCGGCCATTTGGCTATGATATGATTTCAAGGAAACTTCCTGCTACATCCGGCCAAATATATCAGGAGGTACAGGAAGGGGTACGTATGATCCAATGGGATAAAATGGTGCTGTTCCGACCGGATTTTATTGAGGAGATCAATTACTTTCCAGGTGCTCATATGGCCTTACCGGAAGGACGGGTGAAAATTTATAAACATGACCCTTTGCTGAAATTGCTGCATTTCCGATACCTTGGTACAAACTACCTGTTACAAAAGCACGGAGCACGGGCAAAGCGCATGGATCAAAGCGTCCGGACAAACAACTGGGGCTATCACTATCTGTTTGATGAAAAGAAGCAGCTTGACGTATTTGAGGCGGCTTATCAGCGAAGAGTAAAAGTTTGCTGAATATTTTTAGTACTTTATTGGGAATGACTTATAATTTATTTAGTTTTATTTTTTAAAAAAGGATGGAACAATCCAAACCCTATCCCCCGTTTAGTTATACATTTTCCCCCAATGTGCCTGAATTGCTTATGCAACTCCAGGCATCTATTGTTATTTCTACGTATCAAACGGGTAAGGTTGTTGTCCTCAGTCCTAAAGGAGAAGAAGAATTAATCCAGTTGCCTCGGTCTTTTGATAAGCCGATGGGAATGGCAATCAAAGACCATAAACTGGCGATTGCCACGCGAAGCGAAATATTGGTTACGGCCAACTCCCCCCTGGTGGCCAAAACCTATCCCGACAAGCCGGATACCTATGACGCGATGTTTGTCCCCCGTGCGCAATACTTCAGCGGAGAAGTGGACATCCATGATCTGGAATGGGCAGACGACAAGCTGTTTGCCGTTAACACATTGTTTTCCTGTCTGGTAGTGGTGGACGATAATTGTAGTTTTCGTCCCAAATGGAAGCCCCATTTTATCAGTGCCCTGGCCCCTGAAGACCGCTGCCATCTGAATGGTGTGGCCATGCAGGAAAATAAGCCCATGTATGTGACTGCATTGGGAAAATCGGATGAAGCCAAAGGCTGGAGAGCCAATATGCTGAAGGGGGGCATCGTAATGGATGTGCAAAGCAATGAAATAATCGCCGAAAACCTCCCTGTACCACACACGCCAAAAATCTACGACGGACAGCTGTACTTATTGCTTTCGGCCACGGGGGAGTTGGTCAGGCTAGATGTGGCGACGGGAAAATACGATGTGGTTTCTTCCATTCAGGGTTTTGTACGTGGGATGGACCGGATCGGTGATTACCTGTTTATTGCCCAATCCAAAATCCGACAGAAAAGCTCCATCTTTAATCAGGTTCCCGTAGCGAAAAATGCGGTGTGGTGTGGTATTACGATCGTGCATTTACCTACAGGAGCGCATGCAGGGTTTATCAAATACAATGCAAGTGTGGAGGAATTATATGATGTGAAAATATTGAAAGGCTTCCTGAGGCCCAATATAATGAATTTACAAAAAGGGGTTCACCAAAAAGCACTGGTTTTACCCCAACAATTATTTTGGAACAATCCCGAACCGGTCAATTCCCAATCGGTACAAGTCCCAGAACCAGAAGTTAAAATCTAGACGGCTAGTTATGAAAAAAATCCCGTTTAATTCATTTTCTGTAACGTATTCGAAATACGGAAAATTTTATTCACGCCTCCAGAAGCGAATTGCAGATGGCACCTTTTGGCGAATGTCCGTGTCAAAGCGAAAAATGCTTTTTAAGCGGCTGAAAAAACAGGAAGAAAAGCTTCAGGAACTTACTCATCAGGTGGGCTGGCGTCAATTGACGCTGCCTACGGTCTCTGCCTTGTTGCTTTTTGCCACGAAAGGAATAAAGGCAGAAGCCGCTCCTGAAATAGAGGTAGTAGAAAACCGCATTGCACGCCTGATGGCCATCAGCATCGATTCCAGTCAGGTACAGGCATATGCCGGCCGGGGTACGGTAGTTGGGACACTGACGGGCACTGGTCCGGTTTCTCTGGTGGCGGGTGTAGGGGATGATGACAATGGCCTGTTTACAATCATTGGCAACCAGTTGGTCGTAAATGATTATATATGGAAAAAAGGAAAGCCATCGCTATCCATTCTGGTACAGGATACTATACCTTCGATCCAGATAATCAACATAACGGTTACAGGGCTGCCGGTGAGCAGTGGCACCCGGGCTTTCGCAGATGCCGGATTATCATTTGCCAATGATTCGAGTTTGGCCGTAAAGTCGGGCGATATCGACCTGGATGGCAACCTGGATGTAGTGGTATTGAAAAATAACGGATTTTCTATCCATTACGGCGACGGGCTAGGAGGATTTTCGGCGGACAGCCTTACGAAAACCTATGCAAATATAAACCGTGATTTTGAGCTGGGCGATCTGGATAATGACGGTGACCTGGATGTTGTGGTGGCTGGTAGTTTTGGGCCGGGTACCTATCCGGTTTTTATTAACCAACGGGTAGGAAACGGTTCGGGCTTTACGGTTCAAAATGATTTTAACCTATACAGTAGTTATATCTACAGCCTTGGGCTGGGTGATCTGGATCAGGATGGTGACCTGGACCTGATAATAGAAAAATCTACCAGTGTTGTGCTGTACTCCAATGATGGGTACGGTAATTTCACAACCAACTATGCAGGTGGCATAACGGGATATGGTAAAATCGCAGATTTGGGCGATGTGGACGGAGATGGCGACCTGGACCTGCTTTTGACCAAAAGTACCGGGGCAGTTGTATACCTTGGAAAAGCATCTTATGGCAACTTTTATGGTAGTGTTCTGGTCGATACCCTCAGTAGTGCATCAGACGGGATATTGTTTGATGTGGACGGGGACGGAGATTTGGATGCGTTTCTTGCGAATAATTATGGAAATTCGGTCTTTCAGAATGATGGCGCAGGAGGCTTCACAGACCTCAGTCAGGTATTTGGAATCTATAATTTTGCCACTGCTGCCGGTGACCTGGATGGCGATGGCGATTTGGACATGCTCCTTGGAGACAATCAAAATTTGTTCGTTCCTTTGTTAAATAACGGAACAGGAACAGGATTTACCTATAACCTGCCAGCTTTGGGGACAAAATACCTGACACGCGACGTAGCACTGGGGGATTTTGACAAGGATGGTGACCTGGATGTATTTGTTGCCAATTACGGGGCAGCAGACAAGTTATATACGAACCGGTTGAATAATCCCATTACGGATATTACCTTTTCGGCAACGACGGTAAGTGTCAATGCAAAAAAAGGAGAAGTCATTGGTGCCCTGTCTGTTGCGGATATAGATGGTGATTCGGTCAAATACTCACTCGTACCCGGCATTGGAAGTAAAGCAAACGGAGCCTTTTCCATTTTAAATAACCAGCTGGTTGTGGATGGGGACCTTTTTGGATACAAAGGGCCATTGGAATTCAGGGTATTAGCTGATGATAAATTGGGGCAGAAATTTGAAAAAACATTTTTGCTGACACTAGCGGATTTGCCCACAAGCGGGGGTGTATTTGCCACAACAGATTCGTTAGGAAACCGGAATAGCAAACTGGCACAATTTGCTGATGTGGATGGCGATAGCAATCTGGATGCCATCGTATTTGCAGATAGTTCCATGCTCGTGTGGAAAGGAAATGGTACCGGTGGTTTTGCCGCTACTCCGGACAGTTTGGTGACTGGCTATGTCAATGATTTTGAAATCGGTGATATTGACAATGATGGCGACCTGGATATCGTGATGGCCAGCAATTCGAGTGCATCCATGGTCTTACTAAACAATGCCGGATCGTTTTCCTCTCAATATTATTATTCCTGGCGGTCATATATGGATGTAAGCCTGGGAGACCTGGATGATGATGGAGACCTGGATGCCATTTTTTCCGTTTTAGGTGATGGCCCCTATGTCCGTGTTTTTGAAAATGACGGATTTGGTAATTTTTCAGATACATACAATAGCCATGGCATAACATTGGGTATCGGCAATTACATGGATGAAATAAAACTGGCTGATTTTGATTCGGATGGCGATTTGGATGCCGTCGTGACTATAAACAATCAACTAAGCGCATATTTCAATGAGCCGAATGGTCAATATGCAATGGGAATTGGTTTTGGCCGCCCTCAATTAATCGACTCATTGGTCACGGATTTTAAAATAGCGGATTTGGACAGTGACGGTGATCTGGATATACTGACGAATAAGGCGAACAATCCGGTCTTCCTTTTTGATTCATTATATGGTTTTACTCCCAGCGGACAGACCTTTGCGGGCAATTACGGAGGAGGTTCCCTGGCACTTGGCGATATGGATGGTGATGGAGACATCGATGCATTCCTGACCAATACATACGGAGTAGTCTCCCTTGCATTAAATGATGGATTTGGTACCTTTTCATTTCCCGGTACTACCATCGGGGACAGTATATATACCCAAAGCCTTGCTTTAGCCGATATTGACAAAGATGGGGATTTGGATGCATTTCTGGTAAAAGGCGGTCAGTTGCCCCTGCCAGACCTGCTCGTGCTCAACACCACCCCACCCGTTCTTTCGACGAATACAGGCCTGGTATTGAATGAAGGGGCCACGCATGTCATTACGACGGCCGAGCTGGAAGTGACGGATGCGGACCAGTTGCCGGCTGAAATTATTTTCATTCTTGATCAGGCCCCGGTTAATGGTTCACTCCAGTTAAATGCCACTGCGTTAAATGTGGGTCAGACATTTACCCAGGCGGATATAAATTCAGGCCTACTTCACTATGTGCACAATGGAGCCGAGTTATTTTCAGATTCATTGGCATTTTCCTTTACAGATGGCATTGTCATACAGGGAGGAAATTCGCTTGCCATATCCATTACACCTGTAAACGACAATTCACCGTTCATCACTGTAAATGCCGGTGCAACGGTTGTCGAAAATAACCAGGTAGCACTGGGGGTAGTGGAACTTTCTGCCAGTGATTTGGACAATCCTCCCTCCGACAGCCTGGTATTTACCCTGAGTGCAGGACCGGCTC
>JAOUOM010000094.1 GCA_029880385.1 Cyclobacteriaceae bacterium
TGCCAGGTACTGGAGGTAGGCATTCACATTAAATAACGGTTCCAGTTTTTCCTGCAATTGCTGGATGGGTGTGAGGTTAAGGATTTTTATAAAATTGGCCAGATCGGAATAATTATCCAGCGAAGTGTTTGTTTTCAGTGCATAGGCACGGCGACCATTGTTTTCATATTTGTATAAATCGGGTGCCGGGCCGAGGTAATCGAGATCTGCCGGCCAGAGGCATTTGTAGAGGTTGCCCCGGTCCGAACCATACCGAAGGGAAACGTATGTTTCGTCGATATGCTCTACCTGGATGTACAAACCCTTGTATTCACCATTGATGTAGAGCGCAACATGGTTGGCACGAGGAGCAGACAGCCCCCATTCGTGTAGTATATCCCAGTACAATTTGGCCCGGATAATGCCCGGGTCATTGTGTTCGCCATTAAGGTTGATTTTTTCCAATCCGTAAAAGTTTCGGCCTTTCACAAAGGTATTGAATGACACTTTGAACGATTTTTTGGCGGAGACACGGGACGTATTGCCCCGTAAACGAAAGCCGACATTTTCCAATGTATCTGTTCCCAGGCTATGTTGATAAATAAAGGTGGCCATGTATTCTTCATTTGAAAAGGCATTTTTCGGTGCCAAAAGCCGGTGCATAGAAAGCGGATCGATTTGAATATCCATCCGATAAACCTGGTCATCGGAAAACACAGGCACTGATGTAGGCAATGCGACCTGAGCGGTCAATTGGACGGGGACTATCCACGCAAACAAAAGAGGCCAAATGAAAAACGGGTTTTTCATATAGGTAAAGAAAGGGACTTTAATGGAAACAACGTGTCAGTTGTATGGATCCGGCAGGTATTTGGTGTAAAATCCATGTAACAGAGGCCCCACAACTGAAAATGCATGAATCATAAGGGGGCCTACGGGAAAATCTGATAAATTTACAGAGATAGCCCACCGTTTTTTCTTTGGATAAAATGGAACCCAGTAAACAGGTTTTGGGTACAACAGATGTAAATGATCATTTCCACATGCCATGAAAAAGTATTTCCTGTTTTCCCTGATCCTGTTTTCCCTGATCCTCTTTTCAATCGGACAGCCCATTACGTCTTCCAACCTTCCCATTTTGATAATCGATACGGAGGGTGCTACCATTGTGGATGAACCCAAAGTAAAGGCCAATTTGTCTGTCATTTACCAGGGTGCCGGGATTACCAATTTTGTAACGGATGTACCATCTCATTACCAGGGGCCTATTGGCATAGAGTATCGTGGCTCGTCCAGTCAGTTTTTGTTTGATAAAAAAGGGTATGGAATCGAATTTAGAAAACCCGATGGCCTGGATTCGTCGGGAAGTGTCTTTGGCTTTCCGGCCGAAGAAGACTGGGTTCTCAATGGCCCCTATTCGGACAAGACACTGATACGGAATATACTGGCCTATCATTTATGGGAACAAACCGGACGATATGGCCCGCGCAATATACCGGTGGAGCTTCTCGTCAATTCAAATTATGAGGGCGTGTATGTGTGGATGGAAAAAATAAAGCGGGATTCTAACCGGGTAGCTATCAGTAAGCTTACGGCTTTGGAAAATACGGGGGATGACCTGACCGGGGGATATCTTGTCAAACTCGATAAGTTTGACGGCTCCAACAGTGGAGGAGGGTGGGCATCGCCCATCGAACCACCCCGAAAGCAACGCGACGACCAGGTCATCTACTTCCAATACGACTACCCAAAAGGGCGTGACATTACCCAATCCCAAAAAGCATACATTGAAACGTATGTCACGGCGTTTGAACATGCATTGGCCAGTCCGGGTTTCAAAGACCCGTTGACGGGATACCGGCAGTATGCAGACGTTTCTTCTTTCATCGACCTGGCTCTTCTCAATGAAATTAGCAGAAATGTGGATGGGTATCGGCTGAGCACATTTTTACAAAAAGAAAAAGACAGTAAAGGAGGCAAACTGGCTGTGGCCACCGTTTGGGATTTTAACCTTGCGTTTGGCAATGCCAATTACTGCGAAGGATGGAACGAGGAGGGTTGGGCCTGGGATTTTAATGAATATTGTAGTCATGACTTTTGGCTTATCCCTTTTTGGTGGCGACGATTTTTGCAGGATCCGCAATATGTGGCGGATTTGAAAAACCGATGGAATACCCTGCGGACAGGACCCTTCCAGACGGATAGACTGCTGAACTACATTGACTCAATGGCGCAGGTACTCGATGAACCACAGGCACGAAACTTTACAAGATGGCCAGTGCTGGGGCAATGGGTATGGCCAAACCCGGAAGATCATATCGGCTTAACCTATCAGCAGGAAATTGATTATTTGAAAATGTGGCTGTCCGCACGTCTCGATTGGCTGGACACAAACATTAATTTACTGGAAGCCCAAACCCCAATGGGATTGAACGACGGGATTGCGTCCCTGACTGTCTATCCCAACCCGGTCAGTCAGGAATTTCGCATCCTGTCAAGAAATTCCGTGCTGGACATACGCCTATATGATATGAACGGGCGAACTATGAAACACTGGACACAGGCACAGGAAGGGTATGAAGTGGCCTTACTCAAGCCGGGGCTTTATGTGTTGGCTGTTCGTTTTGAGGATCAATCCGAAGTGAAATATTTACTACGAAAAGAGTAGGGCAATTCTCTTGTTCTATTCCCACGTGAGGGTGTTCTCTGTTTTGTCACGGTACATCCGGCAGCTTTTGACCACACCGTCACGGCGTACGTGCACGAGGTTTTCCTGATCGTCAAAAACCTCTTTCATCAGCGTATTGGTGATGTTCAGTTGTGAAAAAGATTTCAATTTTTCCACTTCCATAAAACACCAGAGCACATCCGTTTCCATTTCACCGCCCAGGTATACGTATTCAATAGGCCTATCCCCATTTTTTATGATCAGTTTTTCATGAAAATAGGTCTTGAGGTAGCCATGCAGTTCATGTTGCCGTGTCGGGTCTGTGATATCAAAGGAAGCATCGCCACTATAGTGTTGGATGGCGACTTCCAGATCGTCGATAAAAAGACGCACGGAGATTTTCATGTGCCTATCATCCGTTTTATACGTTACATCACAAACGCTAATGTGAAAAGGGTGGAGAAGGCTTAAATTTGCCATCCCGGCAAATATCAACCGGATGAATAACGGGTAGATCATAATCATTACAAAAATACAATGTCAGAATTTAGTTTATACTATCAACTGGGTATGGAGCACATCCTCGATATCAGGGGGTATGACCACCTGTTATTTGTCGTGGCACTCAGTGTGCTGTACCAATTGAGTGATTGGAAGAAGGTGTTGGTTTTGGTGACGGCGTTTACGGTTGGCCACTCCATTACACTTGCGCTGGCCACGCTCAGCCTTATTCGTGTCAATGTCGATCTGATCGAACTGCTTATTCCCGTTACTATTGTCGTTACGGCACTTTCCAATCTGTTTGTAAAAGAAGGCAACCACCAGACTGCACGCAAATTTTCAATCAATTACTTGTTTGCGGGCTTTTTTGGCTTGATTCACGGTATGGGATTTTCCAATTACCTTAAAAGTCTTTTGGGCAGGGATCAATCAATCCTAACGCAACTTTTCGCCTTTAATATAGGACTTGAGGTCGGACAAATAATAATAGTAGGTTTATTCCTTTTGGTGAGCTTTATTTTCGTCTCCATTTTGGGCGTCGTACGCCGTGACTGGAAAATGATCATTTCATCGGCCGTTGCCGGAATTGCCCTTATGATGCTACTGGAGGCAGCCTATTGAGAATGATTTTTATTTTACAAGGCGAATCGGCTGGTCTGTTATGAATCACTGAAAAAAACTGACGGAGGCTTGATTCTCACAACAAAAACAAACAACAAGTTAACCATGAAAACAAACAAATTTTTACTTCTCGTGCTGGCAGTAACAGGTTCGGTAGCGGGTTGGGCTCAAACGGATGAAAACTGGAACAAAAAATTTGAGCAACTGGAGACAATCCTTCCTACGGCCAACACATACCGTACGGCATCAGGGGCACCAGGCAAGGACTATTGGCAACAACGTGCGGATTATAAAATCAGCGTGACACTCCATGACGACAATCAGCGGATAACGGGTGCCGAAACCATTACCTATTTTAACCAAAGCCCGGATGCATTGGAGTATTTGTGGCTTCAGCTCGACCAGAACATGCGGGCACAGGATTCCAATACGCCATTGGTGGCTGCAAGCAAAATGGCTGACACACTCTCCGGCCGTCAGTTATATGATTATGTAAATGATTTTGACGGGGGCTTTAAAATAGCAAGCGTCAAGGATGCCACTGGCAAGCCGTTGAGTTATCACATTAACAAAACGATGATGCGGCTTAACCTCAGCCAGCCGCTTCAGCCCGGGGCATCCTATGTGTTCAGCATTGAATGGAGCTACAACATAAATGACAGGATGACTGATGGAGGGCGCTCAGGTCTTGAGTTTTTCCCCGAAGATGGCAACTATTCCTACACCATTGCGCAGTTTTATCCCCGCATGGCGGTGTATAGCGATAATGAAGGATGGCAAAACAAACAATTTTTGGGTCGGGGTGAGTTTACCCTTTCGTTTGGAAATTTCGAAGTAGACCTTACGGTTCCGTCTGATTTTATCGTGGGGGCAACCGGCGAGCTCCAAAATCCGCGCGACGTATTATCGGCCGAACAAATCAAGCGTTTTGAAAGGGCAAAAAAATCATTCGACAAGCCCGTTGTGATTGTGACAGAAGAGGAGGCCGTAGAAAATGAAAAAACGAAAGACAAGGGAACCAAAACGTGGAAGTATAAAGCCAGTAACGTGCGAGATTTTGCCTTCGCGGCATCACGCAAGTACATCTGGGATGCCATGGCGGTAGATATCAATGGAAAAACTCCGCTGGCCATGTCCTATTATCCCAAAGAAGGCAATCCCCTTTGGGGCGATTATTCAACCATTGCCGTGCGGCAAACGTTGATCACATATTCCAAATATACCATCGACTACCCCTATCCGGTGGCGATTTCTGTGCATGGGGCATCCATAGGCATGGAGTACCCGATGATATGTTTCAACTTTGGGCGGCCAAATCCCGACGGCAGTTATACAGACAGGCTGAAATACGGGATGCTTGGCGTGATCATCCATGAGGTAGGCCATAACTTTTTTCCGATGATTATCAATTCCGATGAACGCCAGTGGACGTGGATGGATGAAGGGCTAAATACATTTGTCCAATCATTAACGGAAAAGGAGTTTGATCCGAATTTTCCGATACGAAGGGGAACGGCAGAAAGCATTGTACCTTATATGAGGGGTGATCAGGGACTGGCTCGGCCCATCATGACAAACTCCGAACAAATCCTGCAGTTTGGAAATAATGCCTATGCAAAGCCAGCCGCAGCTTTGTCCATTCTGCGAGAAACGGTTATGGGGCCTGAGCTATTCGACTATGCATTTAAAACGTATGCTCAGCGATGGGCGTTTAAGCAGCCAAGCCCTGCGGATTTTTTCCGCACCATGGAAGATGCGTCTGCCGTAGACCTTGACTGGTTTTGGAGGGGATGGTTTTACACGACAGATAATGTGGATATTTCGGTCGATAATGTAAAATGGTATCGAATGCAGCGTGAGCAAAACGGGCTCGAAACCCGAAATATTAAAGCCACGGACAAAAACCTGAACGACAACACGAAGGCCTTTGGGGATCAGGCAGAGTCGTTTGTTTTTAAAGGCACCAATTCCAGGGGCTTTCGGGAATTTCAAAACAACATTGATGAAGGACAGGTAAAGCTGGCCCTTGAGGGCAAAAACTTTTATGAAGTTACGTTTACAAATAAAGGAGGACTGGTAATGCCGATTATTTTGGAATGGACATATTCCGATGGCACAACGGAAATCGAACGTATTCCCGCCGAAATCTGGCGAATGAATGAAAAAGAAGTGAAAAAAGTATTTGTCAAGGAAAAGGAAGTTGTGAAACTCGTCCTGGATCCCAACAAAGAAACGGCCGATATCAATGTGGAGGACAATTTTTTCCCAAGGGAAGAAGGGGTCACCCGTTTTGATAAATTTAAAAAGGGAGAATAAGTAGTCCTTTCCAACGAAAGAAGGGCGGAACTGTGTCTGGTCAATATCACAAAAAAACCGACACCATGTTCCGCTTTTTTATTTTCAATGTTTTTATGGCCGGATGTCTATTCTCCTGTCTGCAGGCTGGGGAAAATGTTGCGTCTGTTCCCGAAAACGGGGAAGTTTATGCGCCTGTTTATGCATCGCGCGAATCTGCCCTGACCCTTACGGTTTCACCGGCAAAGCCGATCAGCAAACCAGCCAATATTTTTACCTATCAGCAGTATTTGATGGTAAATATTCCAAATGAAGGCTTTCATGTCATTGACAACACAAACCCTGCCCAACCACATCAGCTGTATTTTGTCAATATTCCGGGTAATACAAACCTGGCCATTAAAGATGGCTACCTTTATGTGGACAATTATGCAGATGTAGTGGCTTTTACCCTAAATGATCAAAAAGAGCTTCAAATCCTGGGTAGGCTCTCCAATATAATGGACAACCAGCTATACCCGCCCTATCGTGATGTGTATTTTGAATGTGTTGACACCACAAAAGGTGTCGTGGTTGATTGGGTAAAATCAAATAATCGGAACGTTGAATGCTACAGGCCATGAAAAAAATCATTTTTATATCATTTGTAGCAGGCTTACTGGCAGCCTGTGATACCTTTAAAGCCGATGTAAACCCTGAAAGCGGTACCATAAGCCAGGGGGGTTCATTGGCAAGGTTTACCATAGTCGGTGATTATTTATACATTGTAAATGACCGACAGTTAATTCCGGTAAATATCCGGGATCTGGCAGCCCCACAAAAAAACGCTCCGGTAGACCTTGACATAGGTGTTGAGACCATTTTCCCCTATCAGGGCAATCTTTTTATAGGAAGTGCAAGTGCCGTGTATATCTATAGTCTGGGCAATCCGGCTGCTCCGGCCAGGCTATCGGTATACCAGCATGCCACCGGCTGCGACCCGGTGGTCGTGAAAGACAATTATGCGTATGTCACCTTGCGTGAGGGAGTTTCCTGCCTCAATACATTTCAGATGAATGTGCTTGAAGTATTGGACATAAGTAATCTGCGCGCTCCCAACATGGTGGCTACCGTCGACATGAGAAGCCCGAGGGGTTTGGGTATAGGTTGTAATC
>JAOUOM010000095.1 GCA_029880385.1 Cyclobacteriaceae bacterium
TCGGACTTTGCCTCAGTTGTAAGGTGGGAAGGCTACAGACCATAGCCATCTTCAACGACAGAGGGCCTCCAGGCTATCTCCTGGCTCAAATCAACCGGCAGAATTAAACACCGCCACCGGGCGTAACCGGTGACGTATGTCCATGCTCCTGGGATTTGGTCTTAAAAACACGCCAAACCACAGATTGGATCACGCAACGAACTGGCGGATCGAATAAAATCGGGCAATTCATTCCCTTTATCGCACTCACAGGTGCCTTATTAGCCAGGCCCCACTCACCCCAAAACCCATAGATAGCTTCACGATTCGTTCAACAGCGGATTCATCGGGACGCGTAGTTGTTGGGTGCTACGCACCACACGAATCCTTAGTTGTTGTGCACCGTAGCTTCTAACTCCAACTCATATCAATAATCACATTGCCTTTGTTAATGTCCACGTAAACGAGTCCACCTATTGAACCTTTTTGTCCAGGCACTCGGTAAACTTTAATTCCATTTTCATCTTTTTCGGGAGACAGTTTGTTCAAGCCGCTCTGTTGTATCCAAAGGTCTAATTCTTTCTGTCCACAATTGAATTCAATTATAAATTCTCTCGTAAACATGCTGCCCTCAGTGTCAACTGAAATGATATCTGCATTTTCAGGTAGTTCATTAAGTCCGCCCCATTCTAATGCTGCGTCAATTGCATGGGCTCTGTCCCATGGCATAACAATGTTTGCAAAGTAAGGCACTACAAATAGCCCAATGAATAGAATAAACAAAATAAGAAGTCCTTGTCCGATTCGTTTTAAAATCTTTCTCATTTATGTCCTTGTTGTCATTTGTCGTGATTGTCCGAAGCTATGGTGCACAACGGTGATAATATGGGGCGTTTGGCATTTCAAAGCTCCAAAGTATCAAACCGCTATATATTTTATTAATTGTTAACATGCTTAAAATTAGCACTTCCTGCCAAATGACCTATATTTATTGTTAGCTGCTGAGCTTTATTTCCCTACCTTCAAATTTATCAAAATCCACAGGGTCAGAACAATTATCTGTTTGTTTAAAACCTAATGATTGATAAAAATCTAAAAAATCATTTAGTTCAATTTGGTCATAAGATTCAAGGTGCAAAACTCCATGCTTACAAATTGAGAAGATAGTCTTGCATTTCTCAAAAGTCATCATAAACTCTGGCAATGACATATTACAGCGAGTTAACCAAAAAAGTCTTGGGATGAACTGTACTAAATCGGTCTCATTTAGTAAAAATCCTCCATTAAATTCAACATCAATTCGTTTACTTAGCCAATCAAGTGATTCCTTTACAGGTTTGTAATCATTGTCTTGAGATAACCAAGGAGTCGACCAGTCTCCTAATGTTATTAAATCTTTGCTATTTAATTTTAGTCTCAGTTTTTCAAGAGATTCACCTAAATCATGCAAATATGAATCGGAATCCTTTTTGCTTGAAATCAATGTAGCTCTAGCAATCCACTTAAATTTTTTATCTGAATCAAATGGATTCAAATCCCTTTTTGAATCAAAGTATTTCCTGTCCTCAGCATTTAACTCCTCAGCTTTTTCTTTTGTCAAAGTCACTGCTTTATTGGAATCGTCCAGAATAATTCTATCTCCTTCGGAATATTCGTCCTCTGAAGGCTTGTGTTTTGCAGTCTGAACATCAATCAAGTGTCTTGCGAAAACCTCATTTAATTTCAATATGTTATGTCTCGTATCGTGTCTCATGGCTTTGCAGCTAACATCCGAATATAGTGCATATTCACTATATTTCTCTTATATGTATATTTTGTAACCTATTCATTTTCAACAACAAAACCGTTTGTAGTCGTTTGTAAACGTTTGCACACGGATAAAAACGTAACTCGGATTTGTTGCGATGAATCTAACGGTTGTTTGTGTTATTTCCAAAAAAAACGAATCAAAACCGACCGGGGAAAAGCATCATATGCTGCCAGTCTGCCACGTGTGGGTGTTCAACATCCCCCTGCCCTCGCCTGGGCCTACGCACCCCCCTACTAAATACCCTGCCGTAGTGGGTGGCCAATTTCCGCTGGTGATAACCCCAACGAGGGCAGTGGAATTCCCCTAAATCCGAAGAACAATCCGATGAGTTGGATCCGTGTCCCTTTCAGGAGACACGGATCGGGCGGAGCCTTTGGAAAGTTTGAAACTTTCCAAAGGCTTTTTTTTCCCATTAGTCGGAATCTGAAGTAAAGATCCAAAATGCCTCTAAAACAGCCCCGGCAGCAGCGGCATCCTTTCCGTTGGGTTTGGCCGATGCGTCGGCCAGGAAAGATACAGCGGATAACGGGTAGCCCCGATCCGAAAGGGCCAGCACCGGTCGCTCCTATGGATGTCGATGACGTAGTTTGATGCCGTACGTCGGCCCTTATCAGCAGGGTACGGCGTCATTACCCGGGGCTAACCGATCACATAGCGGATGATGTCATGCGTTACTTCGAGGCGATAGCGGTCGTTTTTGGCCTGCACGTATTGGGTCAGTTGTTCGATGGTGGGATAGTCGCCGGTACCGTCGAAGCACCGGGCATCATCGATGAGCAGGATATGCGGCAATGGCCGGCCATTGAAAATGGCGTCTATTTCTTCAAAAATGGGGCAGTCTTTTTCGCCCCTGGCTGTGGGGCCCGATGAATAGTGCCCGTCCAGCCAGAAGATGGCGGGTTGGCTTATCCCCTTCATGAGGTCCGGGAGTACATGGCCGCTATCGCCATGCACGATGGTCACATGGGCATCTTTGCGAAAGCGTTCCGTTGCTTTTTGATACAGGCCATCGGCCAGTTCGATGGATATGATCTGATCAAAGCGGTTTTTTTGAGCCTCGACCATGTTGCCCATGTAGGTGCCGGTCTCTACCAGAAGCCCAATGCCGGATTTTTGCTGGTAGCCGGCAATGGTTCGCTGTTTGACAATGTGTGGGGGTGGCACGGGGCACCCGTTTTTTTCCCATTGGCTATATTCCCATTGGAGGTACACATTTCGCAGGCGATGGAGGAGAAAGGCAGGTAGGAACGAACCCAGTTTTTTGGCCAGTTGCTGACTTAGTTTCATACGGTAAAATTTCACAACACGCCATGTGATGGCGTTGATGAAGGGTTTAATTACGTTAGGTTGTAAATGAAGTTTCGTTACAAATAAATAGAAATAAATGGAACTATAGCTCCAAACAAAAGGATAAATGGAGGAAAAAACCCCCTTTCTGTTCGCAAAACAGGGAGCGGGCCTATCGATGCAAAACGACCGCACCAAATACCGGGTAGGTAAAAACGACTGCCAGCTGTTACCTATGTAGGGGATTCGTCAAAAAGCCCGTCAGGATGCTACTTGTATAAAAAAATATATGATAATCCGATATGAAATCGTATTTTTAACCTACCAATATGAAGTCACCTTACCTAAAACCAACGTTATTGGCTGGGCTAGCCATGTTTGCATATAGCTATGCCTTCGCCCAACCGCTTAGTAACCCGCCGGTAATCTATGGCGATACCACTACCCTGTCGTATACCGAAAATGCCGGCCCGGTCATCATAGATCCAAGCCCGGTCATTACAGCAGATGGCAACAATTTGAAAAATGCGTATGTCCAAATAAGTGGCAACTACAAGCTACAGGAAGATACCCTTCTTTTTACCGGCACAACGGCCCTCACGCTCACATGGAATGAGGTGACGGGCACCCTTGGCATCAGCGGGACACGCTCCATCACTGAATACCTCAACGTCATAAAGAATATCCGGTTCCTGAACAAAAGCGACCATCCGTCCACAGCTGTCAGGGAAATATCCTTTGCAGTTGCTGACAAGAAGCAAAGTGCGGTTTTCACGAAAAATATCGCCATTGTAGCCGTAAACGATGCGCCGTGGATGTATGCAAACAATCCATTGGCAGCGGCCGATACCCTTTTCTATACATCCATCGAAGATCAGCCCAAAACCGTATGCCCCGGCTACTTTGACCCGGAAGGCGACCCGTATTTTGTTTCGCTCGGCCAGCCAGTGATGAAATCCGGCACATTCACGGTGAATGCGGCAACCTCCTGCATCGCATACACTCCCAGGAAAGACTTTTTCGGACAGGATTTTGTCCCCGTCTTCGTTTGTGATGCCATGGACTCTTCACTCTGCCGTACATCCATCCTGGCATGGACGGTAACGGGCGTAAATGACCCGCCCGTAATTGTATCGGCCGGCTATCCGGCAGATTCCATTTATGTGGGGACGGACCTCAATACGCTGGTAAATATCTGCATCGAAACTACGGATATTGAAAAAGACAGTGTCTATATCTCCAGCCTGTCGCCCGGTCTCAAACTGGGTTCGGTCAGCGGACTAAATGGCGTATGCTTCGATTATACCCCCCTTCTGGATTCGGTAGGGTCGGAATATATTACAGTCACGGTCTGCGATAACGGAACCGTGCAGGAGTGCGATACGGCCGTGTTGCGGATAGAGTTCCCGACGGTCAACACCCCACCCCGCTTTGTCCTGAATGGCACCCCCGTCGATACCCTGGATTATGGCGTATTGGTAAATGGCCAGCTTCAGGCATCCATTGAGCTTATCGACCGGGAAAAGGACGTACTGACGCTGGATACAGCCTACCTCATGGCCGGTTCCGGGAGCCTCTCGGCCCAGGTAACCAACAAACTGGATTTCACCTACAGCCCGGTCATGGGCGATTCACTCACGTCAGCCACCCTTTCCTTCATTGTATGTGACAACAGAAACCCCTCGATGTGTACGGAGCTGGTGGCAACCGTCGCCATCAATTACCCGCCTGTACTTGAGGATGCCACGCATGGCGTGGTGGACACCCTTTATCTGAAAACCCAACAAAACATCGCCCTTGATACCTGTCTGCGCCTGACAGACCTCAATAGCCAGTCTGTCTTCAACAGCTCCATTACGGGGACCAGGCAAGGTGCGTTTTCGGCCAGTGTCGACAACCAAAACACCAAACTATGCATGAATTACCAGCCTCCGGCTGACACGACAGGAACCGAGCAGTTTATCATCAATTTATGTGACAATGGCTCCCCTTCCGGCTGCACGGATATCTACATCGTCGTACAGGTATTTCCGCCCAATACCCCGCCGGTAATAGCCGGTTTGGATTCGGCCGCCTACCGGTTGACGTATGAACTAAATGAGGACGATACCCTGTCGCTCTGCCTCCAGGTAACAGATGCCGAAAATGACCGGGCATTCGTCTCGGCCATCCAATGGTCGGAAGGCCCGGGCACGCTATCGGCAACCCTTGATACGGGCAATTTCTGCTTCCTTTACCTGCCGGAAAAAAGGGCCTTTGGTACCTACGAGGCATGGGTAACGCTCTGCGACGACAACCCATTTAGCCTTTGCCAAAAAGTCCCGCTGCAAATTACCCTCAACCCCATAAACGACCCTCCCGTGGCCCAAACAGATTCGGTCACCCTTTTCTCGTCGGATGAAATCATCGTTCACGTACTGGCCAATGACGCAGATCCGGAAAACGAAGGGCTGTATATCAACAGAAATCACCCATTGAATGCCGCCCTCGGCACTGCCTATTTCCACACGGACAGTACCCTACGTTATGTTCCCGACCCGGATGAATACCGGGGCACCGACACCTTTACTTATTCGCTTTGCGACCAGGGCATTCCGCAAAAATGTACTGAAGCCAGTGTGGCCGTGCTGTTTTCACTCCCCGTCCCCGATTTGCAGGTTTATCAGGCCTTTTCCCCGAATGGGGATGGCATCAATGATGTCTGGTTCATTGATGGCATACGTGAATTCCCGAATTGTACCGTCCGTGTGACAGACCAGTGGAACAACACGATCTATTCAGCCACAGGTTACGACAACCAGGCAACCGTATGGAATGGGGCAAAATCCGGCCATTCAAACGGGGAAACGGTAAAAGAAGGCACCTATTTTTATATCATAGACCTGGGCATAGGCACTGAACCTCTAACCGGCTTTGTAGTCATAAAACGATGAAAAATATCCTCTACCTGCTGGCAATGTTGTGGTTGGGCCAATTGTATGGCCAGGGAAATACCAGCAATCAGTATATGTTCAATCCCCTGCCCCTCAATCCCGCCTTTACGGGATATTTCAATGTGCTGAGTGCCAGTTCACAGTTTCGGTTTCAGACGGTGGGCGTGGATGGAGCACCGGTCACACAAACGATCGGCCTGCACTCCCCCCTTCCCTCTCGTCATGCTGCCGTCGGCATGCAGGTATGGAACGAAACCATTGGTGTCGCCAGGCAATCGGGCCTAATGGGTTCGTACGCATACCGGATTAAAACCGGCGGGGGCCTCACACTGGCTTCCGGAATCCAGGGAGGGGTCAAAATCGATGAACTAAACTACACGGCACTGCGTACCCGGCAACGCAACGATCCCACATTTACCGAATATTTCAAAACCACCACTCCGGTCATTGGCATCGGAATACTGGCCTATACCGACCGGGCGTATGCAGGCCTGTCATTGCCCGAATTGATGGCCCCACCTGCCGGCAACCTGATCGCCCGGCGCCCGCTTGTACTGGTGGCAGGCTATCGGGTCGACCTCAACGAACGGTTGTCGTTAAAGCCCAACCTGCTTGTTCGGATGGTAGACAATGAGCTGGTAGAAATCAACCTCAATACCAGCCTGATCATACAGGACGTGCTGGGACTGGGTGTATCGTACGGCTTTAATGATGTCATTGCCGGGCTGGTACAACTACACCTGACCGATCAGCTCTGGCTGGGCTATTCCTTTCAGGGCTTATTGGGCACCGTTTCCTTTGCCGGGGCCGGTTCTCACGAGATAGCCTTGCATTACCTGTTTAGAAAATCAAGGAAAAATTCACATTCACCGCGATATTTTTAGTGTACAAGATAGCATTTACCATATTGATTTTTTCGCTGGCTGTTGTCACGGAAGCACAAAAATCCAACATCGGCAACCTGTGGACAAACCCGGTAGAACATGCCGATTATTTGTTCGAAAACAGATTATATAGCGAAGCATTGACCGAATACCTGGATCTTATCGATACTTCGGCTGTGGCGATGGAGTCAAGCCCGACGCGCCAGCTCATTATCGGGCGCAAGATTGCCCATTGTTATTACAAACTTCGAAAACCAATCGAGGCCCAGCAGTTTTTTGAATTCACCATCGAAAGGACCCTCAAAAAAAT
>JAOUOM010000096.1 GCA_029880385.1 Cyclobacteriaceae bacterium
ACCCTGGGCTTTCCATGTGTAGGCTGGACCGGCCCATGAACCATTGTCCTGCATGCCGCCATAGACATTGTAGGGTATTTCGTTATCTACCGCGATGTGATAGAATTGGGCAACAGGCAGGGTTTGGACAAATTGCCAGGATTTGCCTCTGTCCCGTGTGATATTGAGTCCGCCATCGTTTCCATCCATCATAAAGTCAGGGTCGTTGGGGTGAATCCACCAGGCATGATGGTCCGGATGTACGCCACGTGATGTGTTGTAGGCAGGCATTAATTCCTTAAAATTCCTGCCACCGTCTTCGCTCACATTGATATAGGTGAAAATACTGTATACCCGGTTTTCATTTGCCGGGTCTACCGCCAGGTCGCTGTAATAAAATGGGCGGTTTCCGATATCTTCTTTGTTGTTGATCATTTTCCATGAAAACCCTCCGTCTTCTGTACGGTAGAGGGCATTCTTTTTTGACTCGATCAGTGCATAGGCTACGCTGGGGTCGCTATTGGCAATAGCCAGTCCCATACGGCCCAGTTCGCCTTCGGGCAGCCCATCATCTTTTGTTCTTTTTTCCCAGGTTTCCCCTCCGTCATGGGTGATATACAAGCCGGATCCCTCGCCTCCCGATTTGAAAAACCAAGGGTCGCGATGATGTTCCCACAAGGCTACCATCAATTTGTTTGGGTTGGAAGGATCCATCACCATGTCGGCGACACCTGAATTATCATTGCTGTACAGGATTCGATTCCATGTTTTGCCGCCATCGGTTGTTTTGAACACACCACGTTCAGGGTGATTACCCCATGGAGAGCCGATCGCACCGACAAAAACGATGTCCGGATTGGATGGATGAATGAGGATGCGATGGATGTGCCGTGTCTTTTCAAGGCCCATTTTTTTCCAGGTTCGGCCACCGTCCAGACTTTTGTAAATCCCATCGCCACTGTTAAGGGAATTTCGTGGGTTTCCTTCCCCTGTACCAACCCAAAGTACAGAAGGATTTGACTGCTGGATGGCAATGGCTCCAATGGAGGCAGTCGTCTGTTTATCAAAGACAGGTTCCCATTTTATTCCACCGGATGATGATTTCCATAGCCCGCCGGAGGCAGTGCCGATATACATAGTGGAAGGATCGGCCGTGACGACATCAATTGCCGTGACCCTGCCTGCCATACCAGCCGGTCCGATACTTCTTGGTTTCATGTTTTCAAAGGCTTCCATATCCAGTTTTTGCGCAACAGACAAGAGGGATGCGAGGCCAAATAGCAGGGATAAATATGTTTTCATTTTACGTGGTGGTTTGGTAAATACAATTTGACAACCCGTATGGAGGGGCAATTCTATGTAAACCTAGGAAAGGATTTGGAATGCGGGTGCAGGGAATTACACGATTGGAAAGGAAGTAGAGCCGGGAGGAAATAAAAAAAGAGGTTTAGAACCTCCTTTTGTTTTGATATCCACCGCCTCCGCCGCTGTTTTCACGTGGGCGAGCTTTTTTAACAACGATTGTACTTCCTTCAAATTCTGTTTCATTCAACTGGTTGATGCAGTCATTTGCTTCTGCGTCATTGTCCATTTCGACAAACCCGAAGCATTTAGAAAAACCGGTGTCCCGATCCATGATTACTTTAGCAGAGGACACTTCCCCATACTGTTCGAATAATTCACGTAAGCTTTCGCTTGATGTGTTTCGGCTTAGTTTAGCCACGAAGATGTTCATAGTAAAATAAATAAAATAATAAATAATAACTCATAAATGGATTTGGGGCAAGTTGTCACTTCAAAATTGTTTTGATCAAATATGGCAAACTAACCGACGTAAATGTAAGAAAATTAAATTCATATAAATGCTCAAAGCAATGTATTGGGATAAAAATTTTCTTTTTCTGAGGCACAGTTTTCACAATACGTTTCCTCCTCATCCTGATCATAATAGAAATCTTCCCCCATTGTAATAAGATGATGACAACATTCACATACCATGTCTAATTCTGCACGTTGCGCGATAAGTATATCCTGGGTTTCCATTTTGTTGTTTTGAATTGGGTGTTACATAAATAAAATTAGCCGATATCAGCGAATAATAAACGATTCTATCGTGAAATTATTCAATGATTTATGTCGTATTTTCCATTTATACTGTTTGATACCAATCCGTGAGGTGGCCGGAATAGTGGAGGAATGGTTTATGGGTGCTCAGTTTCCCTGGTTTGAAAAAAGGAACAGTCTCCGGATTTACTTTCCATTTTGAGTCAGGTTGTGGCAAAATCCGGATGGTTATTCCATACGAACCAGGTATACATTGTCATCAATTTGCCCATTTTCCATTGATACAAGGAGATCCCCATCAAACATCCAATAATCGTTATTATCCATGTTGATCCGGACATTGTCACTACTTTCGATTATCAATTCACCCCTTTTATTGATATACCAGGAGCCATCTTCCTGCTCATCTTCGTTAAAGGCATTTACATAAATGGTGAGTTCACCTTCAGGTTTGAATTCGAAATAGATGTCAATGTTTTCGATAATGCCTTCTACCAGTCCCGAAACACCCTGAATGATGATTTTTGCAAATAGGTCATCCTCTTCTTCACTGGCTTCATCAAGGGCTTCTTCTACATCGATTACCATTTTCCAGGTACCCAGTAGTTTTTTTTCTGTTACACTTTGCTGGGAAAAAACAGGGGAGGGATACATGGCCACAAACAAAAGTGTGATAATTGCCGTACTACAAATACGTTTCATGGAAATATTAGTTAAATGATAAAATAAAACCGGTACGCTCCTGCAGGTTGTTTGCATTGCAAGGTACCTTATAAAGTATCTATACTGGGATAAATTAAAAAGGTTACATAATTATTGATCGAGGGTTTATTAATTTTGAAGGCTCAAAAGCACTAGGAGAATATGTTTGATAATTTAAGTGTAAAACTGGACAGGGCGTTTAAGACGCTGAAAGGGCAGGGGAAAATCACGGAAATAAATGTAGCATCGACGATCAAGGAAATCCGAAAGGCCCTCATTGATGCTGACGTAAATTATAAAATCGCAAAGGAAGTCACGGATTCCATCAAGGAAAAAGCATTGGGAAGGGATGTGCTCATCGCTGTTTCTCCCGGCCAGTTGCTGACCAAAATCGTTGCAGAGGAGCTGACCTTGCTAATGGGGGCTTCACAGGTACCGATAAACAAGGCCGGTAGTCCGAATGTTATCCTGATATCAGGACTTCAGGGTTCTGGTAAAACCACCTTTTCAGGAAAACTGGGTAGTATGCTCAAACGACAGGGTAATACGGTTTTGTTAGTGGCCTGTGATATTTACCGGCCAGCGGCCATTGATCAGCTAAAGGTGCTGGGTGAGCAGATAGGGGTAGACGTGTATGCGGAACCGGATAATAAGGATGCAGTTCAAATTGCAAAAAATGCGGTAAAATATGCCCGTGAAAACGGTAAAAAATCAGTTATCGTTGATACTGCCGGCCGATTGGCTGTCGATGAGGAAATGATGCGTGAGATTGAAGCCGTAAAAAAAGCTTTGTCGCCAGCGGAGACGTTGTTTGTAGTGGATGCGATGACAGGACAAGATGCCGTAAACACGGCCCGTACGTTTAACGAGCGACTGAATTTTGACGGGGTAGTCCTGACCAAGTTGGACGGGGACACCCGTGGGGGAGCGGCCCTTTCCATTCGCAGGGAGGTGACCAAGCCAATCAAATTTGTGAGTACGGGTGAAAAGATGGACGCCATCGATCTTTTTTATCCCGACCGTATGGCCAATCGTATCCTGGGTATGGGTGACGTACTTACCCTGGTGGAAAAAGCCCAGATGAATTTCGATCAGGATGAAGCCCGACGGCTCAATAAGAAGATCAAAAAGAACCAGTTTGGCTTTGATGATTTTCTTTCACAAATGGAGCAAATCAAAAAAATGGGAAGTATCAAAGACCTGATGGGAATGATCCCGGGCATGGGAAAAGCCATTAAAGATGTCGATATTGATGATAATTCACTCAAACCTATTGAGGCAATTATCAAATCAATGACACCAATGGAGCGTGAAAACCCTGACGTGATCAATGGTAGCAGGCGGCAGCGCATTGCGAAAGGTAGTGGTACTTCCATACAGGAAGTCAACCAGTTGCTCAAGCAGTTTGAGCAAATGAGGAAAATGATGAAGACCATGAACAAAATGGGAGGAGCCAAGGCCCTTTCCGGTTTGTTCAAATAAGCGGAAGAAGGGTCAGGTTTTTTGTTTTTTCTTTTTTGCAGCCGGGAAAAGGATGTTGTTGAGGATGAGCCGGTAACCGGGTGAGTTTGGGTGCAGGTTGAGGTCTGTGGGTTCTTCTCCCACATGGTGTTGGTAATCTTCGGGATCGTGCCCGCCATAAAACGTAAAAAAACCTTTTTCAATTACGCCATGGATGTATCGGGCTTCGCCAATGGATTTGTTTTCGCCCATGATTAGAACGTCGCCTTTGACCAGGTCTTTTTTAAACCCGGTGGTCTGCCCCATAAATCCCTTGATTATCTGACTGTGGTTTTGGGTGAGCATGGTGGGAATGGGATCCCATTTGGCCGAATACTGAAATAAGGTAAAATAATCATTGGCTTCTGTTAGTCCACGGTGTTCGGGCTGGTTGTCAATATTACTGAACTCATATTCCCAGGGGCTTTTTTCCAATGTAAAATTTTCAAAGGCAAATGTTCGGCTATAGTCAAGCTTGGACTGTGCCTTTGGATCCATCGGGTCACCATCAAACATAACATCACAAATATCCACCCCCTCGGCAGCCAGTGCAATGTCGTAGGTGTCGGTAGCCGAGCACATGGCAAAAAGAAAGCCACCACCTACCACATAGGCTTTTATTTTTTTGGTAATGGCGAGTTTGAGTTGTGATACTTTGCCGAACCCGTGCTTGCGTGCCGAAGCTTCATATTCCTGCTGCTGTTCCTGATACCAGGGAAAAAACCGGTAGCTTCTGTAGAATTTCCCATATTGACCTGTGAAGTCCTCGTGATGCAGGTGGAGCCAGTCGTACTTTAAAAGTTCGTTATACATCACCTCATCATCAAAAATCACGTCATAGGGGATTTCGGCATAGGTGAGTACCAGGGTTACTGCGTCATCCCATGGCTGTTTGCTCTTGGGGGAATAAACAGCAATTTTGGGAAATTTTTCCAGTTTCATCACATCCATATTTGAGGAGGGGCTGGCGATTTCGGTCAGGATATCATTTGCCTGGGCATCGGAGATCATCTGGTACCCGACATTTCGGATGACACATTCATTTTCAATTGTTTGGGTCCATTTGATCATAAAACTACCCCCACGGAAATTGAGGAGCCAGTCGACTGGGACATCTTTGGTGAGGGCCCAATACGCAATGCCGTAGGCTTTCAGGTGATCAGATTGTGTGTCGTCCATTGGGATGAGGAGGTAGGCAGCCTGAAGAGGTATAAGCCAGGATATAAGCAGGAGCGCAATGACTATTTTTTTCGTCATGATTGTATCTGATTCTGAAGATTAAACGTAAAGAATACCAATTACCTTTAAAATAGATTTACAGAAAAATTGTTTCTCGGTTCTCATATACCTTTGGATGAATGGATTTAATTGAAAATATACGGGAAGGACTAAAGTCAATCCAGGCAAATTTACTGCGGACCAGCTTAACGGCTGCCATTATCGCCATAGGCATTACGTCGTTGGTTGGTATTCTTACCGCCATTGATGGGATACAGGCCGGGATCAACGATAGTTTCTCAAACCTCGGTGCCAATACCTTTGATATTGAGCGAAAGCGGGTAGACCGGGGTTCCGACGAAGGGAAAAAAGCCAAAGTACACCCTCCGCTCAAGTACGAAGAGTTGGTCACCTTTAAGGAGAAATATGATGGGCCGGGCGATATCAGCCTTAATGTAATGGTTACGTTCAATGCGGAATTAAAAAACGGATCGAAAGTGACGAACCCCAATATTCTGGTAAGGGGAGGTGATGAAAATTTTTTGATTGCAGATGGGTATGATATAAAAGAGGGACGAAGTTTTTCATCAACGGAAATCACCAACGGATCCTATTCTGTGATTATTGGAAATGACGTAAGGGATGCTTTGTTTGACCGGAACGAAAGCCCGGTCGGGAAAAAAATCAGTATTCTGGGTGCCAAATTCAGGGTGATTGGCACACTGGCCGAACAGGGAGGTGTGAGTGGAAACTCCAACGTGGATCGAACGGTTGTTTTGCCCATAGAAACCGCCCGAATTATTGGAGCCAATCGAAATTTCGGTTATGAAGCAACCGTTGCCATCGGAGATCCCATGCAGATGGATCATGCCATTGGTATCGCCACCGGGCTGATGCGGGCAATTCGTGGGGATGGTCCCCGTGATGAGGATTCATTTGAAGTATTCAGAAGCCGGTCGCTGGCTGAGCGGATGGGGGAAATTACGGGTTATTTGCGTGTCGGTGGATTTACCATCGGGTTTATTACCTTGCTGGGAGCATCCATTGGACTAATGAATATTATGCTGGTATCTGTCACGGAAAGGACGCGGGAGATTGGCGTGAGGAAAGCCCTTGGGGCCACTCCGATGAAAATACGGCAGCAATTTATGATTGAAGCCCTGGTCATTTGTCAAATGGGAGGGGTGGCAGGTATTGTCTTGGGAATAATTATCGGAAACCTGATTAATAATTTACTGGGTTCGGGTAGTTTTATCGTTCCGTGGGTCTGGATCGTTTTTGGCGTGGTGGTGGGTATGCTGGTTGGGTTGATTTCCGGCTCGCTCCCGGCTTTTAAGGCGTCGCGGTTGGATCCCATAGATGCGTTACGATTTGAATAATGGAACTTGAAGAGCGAATTAAATTGATGATCCGGGATGTGCCGGATTTCCCCAAAAAGGGGATTATTTTTAAAGATATCACTCCTTTGTTGGCCGATCCCGTCCTTTCCCGCAAGATCACGGGGGCCCTTCATCAGCAGTGGAGCCATCAACCACCCGATGGGGTCATTGGTATCGAATCGAGGGGGTTTATTTTTGGCATGCTACTCGCCCAGTTGTTCAATGTGCCTTTTTATCCCGTCCGAAAGGCTGGCAAACTACCGTATATGACCTACAAACATGCGTATGAGCTGGAGTATGGATCGGCCGAAATG
>JAOUOM010000097.1 GCA_029880385.1 Cyclobacteriaceae bacterium
TTGAATGGTCCGGGACGAAAGCAACCCTAACCCGGCATAACAATTTGCCATGACTGGCCGGTGCCCAGCCGGGGGCGCCTATGTACGTTCCTTGCTTATGTAGAAAAAACTGCCAGAAGAACGCGTAACAACCTGAATACCGGTAGCCGGTAAAGGGCGCGAAAAGCTGCTACCTAGCCCCGGGCGTGGGCAGCACGGGGGCCGGCGCGGAGCACGGGTGTACAGGTGCCTGAGGGCCGGGAGGTGGCGCTCCACCACCACCCAGGGAGAGTCTCCGTCATCGATCACAAAGCTGGCTTGCCTGTTGTTTTTTTGGATGCCCCGACATACCTTCACAGGGAATTTTTTTATACCGCTACTATGAAAAGGAAAGCTCACCTGTATTTTGGTCTATTGATGGCCATGGTTTTTTTGTTTGGATGCCAGGCTCCCCGCGAAACGTATCCGTTATCGTCTCATCCGGACAGTGAATCCTGGCCCTCGCTTTTTGCACGGGATTTATCGAATGCGGTGTACCCGGAGGGTGTGTGGACGTTTGCGGACGGGGAATATACGGCAAGTGAAGATCAGAACCTGTGGACGGAAAGGGATTATGACAATTTTGTGCTGGATCTGGAGTTTAAGACAGCTGAAGGGACCAATAGCGGGGTGGTGGTCTATTGTTCGGACCCGGACAACTGGATACCCAACTCCATTGAAATCCAGATAGCAGATGACTACCATGAAACATGGGCCACCAGTCCAACGACATGGCAATGCGGGGCATTTTTTGGCCATAAACCGGCCGTAAAATCGGTCGTGAACCGACCCGGGGAATGGAATCGCTATACAGTGACCTGCATCGACCAGAAGATTTATATTTTGCTTAATGGCGTTCAGGTAAACGAAATCGACCTGTCGGCCTACACGGATGCTACCATGAATCCAGACGGGAGTGAAGTGCCTGCGTGGCTGTCAAACCCCTGGTCCGAATTGCCTACAAAAGGTAAAATAGGGTTTCAGGGCAAGCATGCCGGTGCTCCGGTGTATTTTCGAAATATCCGGGTAAAGGAGCTGGACTGATTTTTTGTGTCGAACCTCAATAACAGGCCAAAAAAATGAAAGATCGTGAGCCTGTTAAATAACCACCTACTCATCAACAACCTAATGAAAATCCATGAAAATTTTACGTTGTGTATCACCGGGAAAGCTGGAATATGATACAATGCCCCGGCCGGATTTGTCGGAAGGGAACACAATTTTGAAAATACGACGGATTGGAATATGTGGGACAGACTTACATGCATTTGAAGGGACACAACCCTACTTTTCATATCCGCGGATATTAGGGCATGAACTGGCAGCTGAAATAGTGGAAATGGATGGTGCAGCCGGTTTTGAAACAGGGGAATTGGTCACTGTTGTCCCCTATTTTTCATGTGGCAAATGTATTGCCTGCCGGGAAGGAAAATCCAATTGCTGTAGTAGGATTGAGGTGTGTGGCGTGCATCGCGATGGGGGCATGGTGGAATACCTGTCGGTACCCTCCGGTTCGCTGTTGCATGGGGAAGGGCTGCAACCAGATTCACTGGCAATGGTGGAACCTCTTGCCATCGGGGCGCATGGAGTGAGGCGTGCTTCCATTCAGCCTGGCGAATACGTATTGGTAGTGGGAGCAGGACCGATTGGGCTTGGCACCATGGAATTTGCCCGGATAGCGGGTGCCCGGGTGATTGCCATGGATATAAACGAAGTACGCCTTCGTTTTTGTAGGGAAAAAATAGGTGTAACCTATACGATCAATTCGAGGACGGATGATGTGGAAGGTCGATTGCGGGAGATTACCAATGGAGATATGCCCACAGTTGTATTTGATGCCACGGGCAGCCTGAAAGCCATTATGGCGGGCTTTCACTTTTTGGCACATGGTGGCCGTTATGTATTGATTGGGTTGCAAAAGGAAGTAATTGGCTTTAGCCATCCCGAATTTCATAAGCGGGAGGCAACGCTGATGAGCAGCCGTAATGCCACGCGGGAGGACTTTGTTCATGTGATGCACAGTATGCGGTGCGGATTGGTTTCCCCCGAGCATTATATTACCCACCGAACAGATTTTGATGAGGTGAAAGCTCAGTTTTTGTCGTGGCTGGATCCTTCAAGCCGGGTAATCAAGGCCATGGTGTCCATGGACTGATCTCATGGTGGTATCCGGCGGGTACTACGACAAAACACCGTCAGTATACACATAAAAAAAACCGGACATTTTAGAATATCCGGTTTTTTGCTGGTGGGCAATTTTCAGTATTTGGCCGGTTCGCCGGGTGCGGGCGTAGTGGATCGTATAAATTCGCGAATATGTTCGTTGGCATTGATCAGGTCTTCATTGCGCAGGTACATCATATGGCCAGACCGGTAGCCCCTGAATTGCAGGCGGTCTTTCATTTTGCCACTGGGATCGATGTGCCACAGGCTGTATTTGGCATCAAAGTACTGGGTGGCTCCATCAAAGTAGCCCGATTGGATCATGACGTTCAGATAAGGGTTTTGTGCCATCGCCTGGCGCAGGTTTTCGCCAGTATGGTCGCCGGTACGGTCCCAGGGGTGTACGGGACCAAACATGTTGTATTTGATGTCCGTGGAGTAGTTGAGTATGTTTTTGTAATAATAGTTGATGGCGGGCGTAAAGCTGTGGAGCCAGGAGGTAAGTTCCGAATTGAAATCAGGCCGGGTGCCGGCATCCATCCGGTCAATTCCCTTGTAGCGCGAATCAAGCCGCCCGACGGTATAGCCCTCGTCGCGGAGGAGTTCTTTCCAGAAAAAGGATGGGGGTATGTCGAGGTTGTGCTGCAGGATGACAGTTTCGGACAGGCCGGAGTATCGGGCCATCATTTTGGCGGCATTGGCACGTTCTTCCTTCGTCACAAATCCTCCTTTGGCCATTATGGGTATGAGGTTATTGATCGTATAGTTTTCCACTTCTGGCAATAGGTCATCCAGGTCTTTGGCCTGAAGGTCGGCTGGCAGCTTGCCATGGTACCAGGCAGCAGCCGCAAAGTAGGGCAGGTTGTTGGCCGCTCCAACCGGGCCGGCACGATCGATGCCCAGGTCGGTAGGGGAGACAAGGATTACGCCGTTCAGGTACATCCATTGGGCGTTTTGGAGTTCCAGGGAAAGGCCGGAAACCCGGGTCGTGCCATAACTCTCGCCGATCAGGTATTTGGGCGATTCCCAGCGGTTCATACGGGTAACGAACGTATTGAGCCATTCGGCCAGGTACCTGATGTCGGCATTTACACCAAAAAACACTTCCCTTTTGGTATCCTCATCCAGTATGCGCGAATAGCCGGTATTGACCGGATTTATGTATACGATATCAGCCACATCCAGAATGGAATTTGGATTGTCTTTTACACCATATGGCTGGATGGGAAAGCCTTCATTATCTACTTTCAGGATCTTGGGGCCGGTGTAGGCCAGGTGCATCCAGACCGATCCCGATCCCGGCCCGCCGTTGAATGACATGACAAGCGGGCGGTTGGCCCTGTCGCGTATATCGCTGCGTTCGTAGTAGGTAAAATGCAGGGCAGCGATGGCTTTGCCTTTTTCGTTCCATACGGGCTGGGTACCTGTCGTGGCTTTATAGGGGATTGTTTTTCCTTTGATAATGACCTGGTGGGTGGTGACGACCGTTTTGTCGGCTTCAATTGAGCGATCCTGGGCAAACGTGGCTGTCAAAAACAACAGCATGATAAGGAAAGTAAGGTATTTCATAACATTTCGAATAAGCAATTAATGTGTGAAATCTAGGTAAAATTCGATTGAAAGCTAGTCAATTGTACACCAGAAAGAAAATGGGGTGCTGGGCGGTAGGAAAGAGAAACCAGATATTTGTGCGGGTTGATGTCTTTTGGCATACGTTGATTTCCTGGAATTGATTTATAATATACATAGCGCATAGGATTTTTACTTATGATTGATTCATAGAAAAAGATAGGGAGCAGGTTGCTGTGCATAGAAAAAGCTTTCTACACTTGTGGCTGCATAGTATTTTTTTATTAGAAAGAACGCTGTTTCTTTGTACAACCGATTGAGCTAATGATTTTTGATAAAAACTTTTTCGAACCTGTTTTTGAATTGGCCCCCGATGCCACCCTTATTGTGGATGCAGAGGGGAAGATTCAGAAAGTAAATGAACAGACCAGACGCCTGTTTCAATATAAAAAGGGGGAATTAATAGGAAAAAGCGTGGAAATCCTCATTCCAAAACGGTTTGTAGCACATCATGGAGACAATGTCAAGGGTTATATTCACAACCCTGTGGCCAGGAAGATGGGGTCGGGAATGGATTTGTTTGCCATTGACAAATTGGGAAAGGAATTTCCGGTAGACATAAGCCTGAATTACCTGGAATTTGGTGATCAAAAGCTGGTATTATTATCTGTGCGGGATATTTCCATAGCAAAGGAAATTCAGAATAAGTTGGCTCAAAGTGAAAAACGTCTGAATGAAGCGCAGGAATTATCCAATATAGGGAGTTGGGAGCTGGACATTGAAAATAATGTTCTTTATTGGTCGGATCAGGTGTACCGTATCCTTGAAATAGAGAAAAGTGAGCATCCTGCAAGTAATGAATTTTTCTTTTCGTTTGTACACCCTGATGACAGGGAAGAACTGGAAATCACCTACAAAAATCATTTGATTCATCACTTGCCTTATGATATTGTGCATCGTTTTCAGTTGCCAAACAATAAAATCAAATACGTCAGGGAACGTGCCGAAACATTTTTTGATGAGTTTGGAAAGCCATACAGGACGTTTGGTACGGTTACCGACATTACGGATATCAAGGAAATCGAATATGACCTTCGACAATCCATCCACAAGGTAGAATCGAGCAACAAGGAATTGGAACAATTTACCTTTATTGCTTCCCATGATCTGCAGGAGCCTCTCAAAACCCTTACCAGTTTTGTTGAGTTGCTGGTAAACGATCCGTCAGTAAAAAATAATAAGGACTTGCATGACTACAGTCGTTTTATCAAGGAAGCATCGTCCCGGATGGAAAACCTCGTCCGGGGCCTGTTGGAATATGCCCGGATCAGCAAAAACTTTTCCAGAGAGGAAGTCAATTGCGGTTTGCTTATACACGAGGTCTTGTCTTCTCTTGAGGCATTGATCACGGATACGAGTGCCAGAGTGATGGTTTCGGAAATGCCGACAATAAGGGCAAATCCACTATTGCTGGCCCAGTTGTTTCAGCACCTCGTTTCCAATGCCATTAAATACCGCAGGGCAGACATGATCCCGGAAATCCACATTCAGGCAACAAAAGTTAAGTCGGAGTGGTTGTTTGAGTTTGCGGATAATGGAATAGGAATATCCGAAGAGTATTACCACAAAATATTCATTATATTTCAACGTTTGCATAACCGCTCCGAATATGAAGGAACCGGAATTGGTCTTTCGCATTGTAAAAAAATTGTGGAAATGCACGGTGGTAAAATATGGGTTGAATCAGAAGAAAACAAGGGCAGTACGTTTTATTTCACACTGCCCGAGTAAATCCTCTACTTCTCACTACTGAATGCGGCCATCATCAGGATGGCATCTGCCGTGCCATCCATGGTAGGCTCATTGGTGGAATAATCCCCGATATCGTCATGGTAGACGATGTAGTCATTTTGAAAATCCCGAAATTCGTCGGATCGGTTCAATTCAAGTCCGATTAATTGGTCGTAGATACTCCTCCATATTGGACCATCCACCAATCCACCGGGGACTTCCTGATGGGTTAAGGCCCAGGTGCTTGTGTGCACGTCCCGGGGGTATTCGGCATGCGCCGGAATATGCATAAACATGGATGTGCCCCATGGGTTTCGGCCCAACAGCCAATCCCGGTTAGCGATCATCAGGCTATGGTATTGCCGGTCACCGGTCATTTGTTCGTAAAGCATGATTTGGGTAATAAGCCCTACGGTCACATTATTTGAACACCAAATAAAAGGAACCCCCGCACCAAATACATTCTGGCGTGCCCTCAACAGGCTTTTTTCAATTCCCTGGCGATAGTAGGAAGCGAGTTTTTCCTGAAACGCTTTGGAAACATGCGGGTACAGGGCAAAATGCCCCACATTGATAAAGGGGTATTGCTCGTAATGCGCAGCAGAGTCTTTTATCAGCAGCCCTTCGGCCCCGATGGCTTCTGCATACAGCTGGGCTTCCGTCAGGTAGTGGGTTTCACCGGTTAACCGGTACAATTCGGTCGCAGCCCACTCCATGTCATCCTGCCAGGTGATTTCGTTGTACCGATAGGGGGCACCGAACGAATTTCCCTGCTGGAACCCTTCTTTTTGCCTGCCCATACGGTACAAATCTTCCGCAGCCTCCCGATAGATGGCGATGCTCCCAGTAGGCAAAAAACCTTCCATAATTCGGGCACCCATGGCCAATGCCGCAGCCGACCTGCCTGCGAGGTTGGCTATTCCCGTTGCCTGGCTTTTGTACCTGCCCAGGCCCTGGGGGTTTCCATCTGCAAAATAAGCCACCCGGTAGCTGTTGGCACCCCAACCATAATCCGATGGATCACTATCGGGCCATTTCCAGCCCATGTGATCACGATCGTCCGCTACCTGATGGTACAAATGTCCATTTTGTGGATGCATTTTAAGCAGCCAGTCCAGTCCCCATTTGGCTTCGTCCAATACATCTGGGATTCCGTTGGCATAGGGCTGGCCCAGCTCATTGGACAGGTCACTGAATTTATTTTGTTCCAGTTCAAAGGCCAGCAACATCCGGGCTGTTGCATTACTGGAGGTGATCAGGTATTTCAGCTGGTCACCTGCGTCATGCCAGCCACCGCTTACGTCTACATAGGCAGAGTCGGGCAGGGGGCTATAAAACACCCGTCCATCCTGTTGATGGCATGTACGGTCCAGAAAGGGGTTGTACCCACAGCGCTGTTGGCGCATAAATCCCAGCAGGTCTTCCTGAAAGGCTGGGTATGCCCCGATGTTCAGGTAAATATCCTGGCCATTATTGAGCACGTAAGGCGAACGCAGCAAATATTTGCCAATCCCTTTGACGGCACTGAAATCCAGGGTGTAAAAATACCGGAAGTCCATCCACCCATCTGCGTGGGAAGGAATGGGTTTTGCCCGAAGTACCCCCTGACCGGT
>JAOUOM010000098.1 GCA_029880385.1 Cyclobacteriaceae bacterium
GAGGTAGAGTCCATCCCGTAGCCGAATGGGAAATGCCGCAGAAGAATCGGCCCTGAAAAATTTCTTTTTATACGTCCCATCCGCTTCCATCATATCCTTATAGTACGGAATCCAGGGCTCCCAACCCGCCTGATGCGCCAATGTCTCCCGGATGGTGGCTTTGCCCCTCTTGTTATGTCCGAATCCCGAAACATACTTACGTACCGGATCGTCCAGGTCTATCAATCCATCTTCATACAGTTTCATCAATGCCAGTGTGGCGGCTGTTACTTTTGTAACAGAAGCCAAATCAAAAATGTCATTATTTTGTGTCGGACGTAAGCTGTCATAGGTAAAAAACCCATATGCTTTGTGCACCAAAACACTGTCTTTATGCTGGATGTACAATACCGCACCGGGAAATGCCTGATCGCGGATTCCTTCGGCTACTATTTCATCCATCATTGAAATTATGGAATCAGAATAGGTCTTGTTTTGAGAAAATGCTAAAAAATTAGGATTTATCACCAAGAAACAAATAATAAATCGGATAGATGATGTAAGGCTCATTATTTTTGGACTTTCCTTTTAGTTACGCATGCAAAATAAGAAACATTTTATTATTGATTTTGACTCTACCTTCACAAAAGTAGAAGCCCTGGACATACTGGGCGAAATAGCACTTGAAACCCATCCCGGCAAAGAAGAAGCCATTCGCCGAATCAAAGAAGTGACTGATCTGGGCATGGAAGGAAAAATATCGTTTAGGGAATCACTGGAAGAACGTATTTCGATACTTCATGCAAACAAAAAACATTTGCCCGTATTAGTCAACCGGCTAAAAAACCTCGTGAGTGAATCCTTTGTGAGAAACAAGGAAGTGATAAAGAAAAACCCGGAACAATTTTATATTTTATCAAACGGATTTAAAGATTTTATTATCCCTGTGGTCAGTGACTTTGGGATCAAGCCCGAAAATGTATTTGCCAATGATTTTGAGTACGACACAGACGGCAATATTGTAGGCTTCAACAAAAACAACATCCTGTCTTCAAATAACGGTAAACCAAAACAGATCGAATCCCTTAAATTAGACGGTGAAGTTCATGTGCTGGGTGACGGATTTACCGATTACGAAATCAAAAAAGCCGGTTTTGCCAAACGGTTTTATGCCTTTACCGAAAATGTAAAAAGAAATGCTGTGATCGAAAATGCCGATCATGAAGCCCCGAATTTAGACGAAGTATTATATCATCATAAAATGGAACGAGCACTCTCCTACCCAAAAAACCGAATCAAAGTCCTGTTACTGGAAAACATCCACGAACATGGTGTCGAAAAACTCAGACAAGAAGGGTATACCGTCGACGTGCACCCGGCTGGCATGAGTGAAGAAGAACTCAAAGAAGCCATCAAGGATGTTTCGATCCTGGGAATACGGTCAAAAACCAATGTAACCAAATCCGTGCTCGAAAATGCCAACCGGCTACTTTCTATCGGGGCTTTTTGCATTGGCACCAATCAGATAGACCTGGAAGAATGTCAGCGAAAAGGGATCAATGTATTCAATGCCCCGTACAGCAATACGCGTTCGGTTGTGGAGTTGGCCATTGCCGAAATCATCCTGCTGATGCGTAACCTTCCGGATAAAGCTGCAGCCATGCACCAGGGCAACTGGGACAAATCAGCAAAAAACAGCTTTGAAGTAAGAGGTAAAACGATCGGTATTATCGGATATGGAAACATTGGCTCTCAATTGTCTGTCCTTGCCGAGACCATCGGCCTAAAGGTGGTGTATTATGACATAGAAGAAAAGCTGGCCCTTGGAAACGCCTATCGTTGCCATACAATGGAAGAGCTACTCGGGCTTGCTGACATTATTTCCCTACATGTTGATGGCCGCCAGGAAAACAAAAATATGATCGGGGAAAAAGAATTTTCCCAAATGAAAGAAAAAGTAGTCTTCCTTAACCTTGCACGGGGACATGTTGTCGATGTACAGGCCTTAACGAAATACATAAAAAGCGGAAGAATCATAGGTGCCGGTGTAGACGTGTTTCCTGCCGAACCGATGAGCAATAACGATGAGTTTATTTCGGAACTACGGGGATTGCCAAATGTGATACTCACCCCACACATTGGTGGCAGCACATTAGAGGCACAAAAAAACATTGCCGACTATGTGCCCTCCAGGATCATGGACTATATCAATACCGGCAGCACTTCCGGAAGTGTAAACTTCCCGAACATTTTGCTCCCAACACTCAAAAATGCCCACCGTTTCATTCATATACATCAAAACGAACCGGGTATATTAGCCGAAATAAACAGAGTATTGGCACAGCATGATTTAAATGTAGTAGGCCAGTACCTGAAAACCAACGAACAAATCGGTTATGTGATCACCGATATTGACAAAAATTATGACGAGGAAGTAATTAAAGAATTAAAGAAAATTAAGGCAACAATTCGATTCAGGGTATTATATTAGTACCTTCGAACTGATTTCCAATACAACAAAACCAATAACCTTTCTTTCCTGGCGTTGATACCTCGAAAGATTGTTACTAATTTCGCCACATGACATCAATTCGCTGGAAAGAATTATCTCAACATGTACAATTTGACAAGATATTGGAATTGTCAAAGAAAAAGCCTGTGCTAGTCTTTAAGCACAAACCTACTTCTCCGGAAAGCATTTCAGTTAAAAAACGATTTGAAGCAGAATGGGATATTCAGGAGGAGTTTATAGAGTTATTTCTACTTGAAGATACCACTGGCAAAAACTTGATCAAAGAAGTTATTGAGTCTGCCGGGGTTGACGATGAATTTCCACAGGTACTTCTTTTTGCAGATGGTGTAGCTATGTATGATGAATCGCACGATATGATTAGTGCCAAAAAAATCAACATTGCCTTAAAAATCATCAACCGTACGTTTAAATGGATGGAGTCACGTGCCTGACACGGCAGGTGATTCTACCCTTTTCGCGTTTCTTTTCCATTTTTTTTGCTTTCCCCAAGATTATATCCCCGTAAAATTTCCCAGACATTTTATACCCGCTAGATTTGTATGCTAATTCCTGAAACCTGTCAGTTATAAATGTCTAATAAACTTTTTTTTACCCCGGGTCCGTCACAGTTGTTTTACACGGTTCCTTTTCATCTCAACAATGCGATAAAATCCCACATCGGCTCAATCTCCCATCGAAGTGGCCAATTTCAATCCCTGTACCAGGAATGCACCGCAAACCTTCGGGAGTTACTGGCACTACCTGACGGTTATCACATCCTCTTTGTCGGCAGTGCCACAGAGGTCTGGGAACGCCTCCTCCAAAACCTGGTAGGCTTTTCCTCCCATCATTTGATCAACGGATCGTTTTCCAGGCGATTTTTTGAATTTACCCAGGACTATCAATTTGCCTCTACCAAAGAAGAAATCCCCTTTGGTACTGAATTCGACAACCTGTCAGTACCCGATGAAGCGGAACTTATATCCATTACATACAATGAAACAAGTACCGGCTATCAGTTTGACAACAACCGGCTAAAACAAATACGGGAAACGCATCCCGACAAATTGATCGCGTTGGATGTGGTGAGTATTTCACCCGCTGTACCGATCGATTTTAGCCTGGTGGATACCGCCTATTTTTCAGTCCAGAAATGTTTTGGGCTACCGGCCGGACTCGGTGTGTGGATCGTTAACGAAAGATGTATTGATAAAGCCAATCAGCTAAAAAACAATGGCAAAATAATCGGATCCTACCATTCCCTTCCCCTGCTGTCGTCAACAGGTGCGAAATTTCAAACTCCGGAAACCCCAAATGTACTGGGTATCTACTTGCTTTCAGAAGTCATCAAAGACATGTTGAAAAAAGGGGTGGCCACCATCCAAAATGAAACCAAATACAAGGCAGCCTTGCTCTACCAGTTGTTTGAAGAGACAGAAGGGCTCACTCCCTTTATCAAAAACAAGATCAACCGCTCAAAAACCGTTTGTGTGGCCGAAGTAATGCCGGACAATAAACGTTTAATTGAAGAGATGGGCAACCGAGGAATGGTCATAGGCAAAGGTTATGGCCCGTATAAAGAAACCCATATCCGGATTGCAAATTTTCCTACCCACTCCAAAGAACAGGTAGAACTACTAACGGATCAAATCAAATCATTTTTTGCCCGCTGATTCGATTGTGATTTTGAAAGAATTCAATGGATAGTATAACAAATTATCCAATCGCTTTATATTTTTAGACAAAGGATTTTATCTTGTAGCAACTTTTAAAATAAGCTCCGCTAAACCTGGCATGTACAAATTCAATAAAATTCTCGTTGCGCTGGATCTTTCTGCCATTGATAGCCAGTTGATCGAATCTGCCTGTACCATTTGTGATATATTTCCGCCTAAGGAAATCATTTTTATCAATGTGATCCGTGATTTTGACTTTCCCGAAGAACTATTGAAGGAATTTCCCGGCTTGCTGGAGAAGGCACTGGAAGAAAGAAAGGCTACTATTGAAAAACAAGTGGAAAAACATTTCACCTGTGGGGAGGTAAAAATACACATCGTCATCAAACAAGGCCAGGCTACCAAGGAAATCATGAAATATTCCGCTGAAAAAAAGGTAGACTTGATTGTACTGGGACGTAAAAACGAGAAAAAAGGAGGAGGAACTCTCATCAGCCGCTTAACCCGCAGGGCGAGCTGTTCACTGCTGGTCATCCCAAAAGATACCAAACTGAAGTTTGATAAAATCCTTGTCCCCATTGATTTTTCAAGTTACTCGCGTATGGCACTGGAAAAAGCCCTGACAATTGCCCGAAACCTGAAATACACTCCGAAAATAATCACGCAAAACGTGTATCATGTCCCTTCGGGATATCACTACACAGGAAAAACCTACGAGGAATTTTCCGAGACCATGAAGGAAAATGCAAAGGTTGACTACCAGAAATTCACTTCTCCGCTAAACCTGAAAAACATTAAAATCGAAGCTACCTATACACTCGACAAAGATGATGATGTAATCGGGGATATCAATAAAAAAGCAAAATCGATCAAAGCTGACGTGATCGTGATCGGGGCAAAAGGACGAACGGCCACAGCTGCCATATTTATCGGTAGTAAAGCTGAAAAACTTATTCAGCAGGACGATAATGTCCCATTGATGGTTATTCGGCCAAAAGGAAAAACAGCCGGCATTTTGGAATACCTGAAAGAAATCTAACCGCGAAATTTATCCAGTAATAAATTCAGATGACGACTTTCCTCATCCGTAAGTTGGATATTTTTATTTTCCCAATTTGCGATTTCGATATCGAGTTTGGCCAGAATTTCAAGGCCTTTTTCTGATATAAACACATCGACTGCCCGTCGGTCAACTGGATTTTTTTTGCGTGTCACCAATTCTTTGGCCTCCAGTTTGTCCACAATTCGCGAAGCATTGGAACTTTTATCAAGCATTCGGTCGATCAGAAGGTTTACCGTGGACTCTTTGGGATATTGCCCCCTCAAAATCCTCAGCACATTAAATTGAGGTATGGTCAGCCCGTACGGACGAAATAACTGCAACTGTTTTTGGGCAATAAAACTGGAGGTAAAAAGCAAATTAATGATTGCCTTATTTTGTGTTGTCCGAAAGCTGGTCTGCTTAATTTCTTCTTCTAAACTGGCCATTAAAAAAGTTGAATATTAGGAGCAAAACATAAAGCTACAAATAAAAAAAATCCGCATACATCCCGGTTACGCAATTTCTATAATTTTTTATCATAAACACTTGTCAGACCAACCCGGCAAATCCCATAAATGCCATACTCAGTATCCCGGCTATAATCAGGGCTGCAGGCACGCCTTTCATTGCCGGGGGCAGTTCGGATCGCTCCAATTGCCCACGAAGGCTGGAAAACAACACAATAGCAAGTGTAAACCCAAGGGCATTCGAAATGGCAAAAACCACGCTTTCCATCAACGTAAAATCCTGTTGGATAACCAAAATAGCCACCCCCAGAATGGCACAATTTGTCGTAATCAGCGGTAAAAAAACGCCCAGAGCCTGATATAAGTCGGGGCTTACTTTTTTCAGGACAATCTCCACCACTTGTACCAGAAAGGCAATGATCAGAATGTACGCCACAGTCTGCAGGTAGGTGATCCCCAATGGAATCAATAGAAAATGATGTAATAAAAATGTGACCAGCGTGGCCACCGTCATCACAAACAGGACAGCCCCTCCCATTCCCACAGCCGTGGTAATGCTCCTGGAAACACCCAGAAAGGGACATATTCCCAAAAACCTCGAAAGAACAATGTTATTGATGAATATAGCAGAAACGACAATTACCAGATAGGATTCCATACTTTCCATTAGTTTACGTGACTATTTTTTCTCCACTCAAAAACCGCAATAATGAACGCCAGGACGATAAAAGCCCCTGGGGCAAGGATAAACAGAATCATTCCGTCATTGTCGGCCAATTTTATCCCAAAAATGGACAGATTGCCCAACAGCTCCCGGATACTACCCAATAAGGTAAGTGCAAATGTGAAGCCCACTCCCATACCAAGTCCGTCGATCATCGAAGACAAGAGACTGTGACGTGAAGCAAATGCTTCCGCCCTTCCCAAAACAATACAGTTCACTACAATAAGTGGGATGAACAGGCCCAGTTGTTCATGCAGTGCCGGCAGATACCCTGCCATAACCAAATCGACTACCGTCACAAAAGATGCGATGATGACAATAAATGAGGGAATACGAACTTTCTGCGGAATGACATTACGCACCAACGAAATCACCAGGTTGGACATCATTAGTACAAACAAAGTCGCCAGTCCCATCCCCATCCCGTTGATGGCAGACGTAGTGACTCCAAGCGTTGGGCACAAGCCCAGCAAAAGGACAAAAACGGGATTTTCCCTGATAATGCCTTTAAGGAAATTCTGTTTATGGGTCAATTCCTCCTTCATTTTTCTTTTTGTTTAAATGACTCAAATGCCAGCTCCACAGCTTCACCAAATGCCCTGCTGGAAATAGTAG
>JAOUOM010000099.1 GCA_029880385.1 Cyclobacteriaceae bacterium
CTTCTTCCTGCACCGTAAATACCCCGTATACATCCACATCCGGGTTTTTCAGTGTTTTTAATACTTCGATAAGTACGTAAACAGATATTCGGTTATCGAGCGATTTGCAGTTAATACAGGATCCTAACTGAACCAGTTCCCGCTCCCGGGTAATGGGATCACCGATTGAGATCAGGTGCTGAAGTTCCTCCGCACTGCGCCCGGTATCGATAAAATATTCATCAATCTGTACATGTTTGGTGCGCTCCTCTGGCTTCATCAGGTGAATGGGCTTGGACCCCATTACCCCCATTACATCTTCTTTTCCATGAATGATCACGCGTTGTGCGGTCAGTGTCTTGGGATCAAACCCTCCCAACGTATGGAAACGGACAAAACCATTATCATCGATGTGGGTGACCATAAAACCGATCTCATCCATATGAGCTGCTAGCATGACCTTTGGTGCATCCGGCTTACCACATCGTTTTACCGCAATTACATTTCCCATATTATCAATGTTGTATGTATCAACCACTTCATTGATCTCCTGTATCACGACATCCCGAATCTTTTTTTCGAAACCCGGCGCACCAGGTGTCTCACACAATTTTTTTAATAATTCTACATTAATGCTCATGGCAACAAAACTAATGACTCTTGCCTATTGATTTTATCCGACAATGTTGAATTTATCTCGTTTGAAATAAAAACATTCCGATTATCCGGATATTTTCTGGTTCACCCTTACTAATTTTATATAGTGGATTTTCTTTTCAATCTTTGATGCTTTGAACCAAATCACAATTCATTGAATTACTTAAAGCTTTATAAAAACATCTACGACAAATCAATTTTATTATTACATAAAGGAAATGTGTCGTTTAACCTGATAAGCTACATTCTGGAAATGCTGGAAGAAAGTATCATCAATCAGGAAGAAGATAAAAGTGTTAGAAAAAAATTCAACAATATTTTGGTGGAGTCGCTTCAGAATATGGGGCATCACAGCAAACAATTAGGCAATACATCCAATAGTGACCTGATTCTGGTGGTCTCCAAAAAAGGATTTTACAAAATCATAACGGGAAACCTGATTGAAAACATCAACGTCCCTGATCTTGAAAAATCTCTGGTGGAAATAAATTCAATGGATCCGGATGAACTGAGAGCCTATTACAAAAAAGTAATGGCAAATGAGACCTTTTCGGATAAAGGCACCGCAGGTTTGGGCTTTATTGATATGGCACGTAAAACGGGTCAAAAGCTCGAATATCAATTTTACAAAATGGATGATAAATATTCATACTTTGCCTTTCAGGTCAAAGTAGACAAGAAAAATGACAAAACAAAACCCCGAATGACGGTGGTAAAATCAGATGATGAGTCATAAAGGAAAGATGTGCGCACGAGAGGAATCGAACCTCCACGACCTAAAACGGTCACTAGGCCCTCAACCTAGCGCGTCTACCAGTTCCGCCACGTGCGCAGTAAAAGGGTCAGCAAAATTAGGTGTATAATTGATAAATGAAAGAAGTGACGCAATTAATTACGCCAATTGTCTAAATATTTTTTAATTACAAACCTTCTTTCCCTTGCCTCCTGCCTGGCCGATCGTTCCTGCCATTAGACCCGCCATTTGCATTTCCTTCACTTGTATATGTATTAACGGTTGAGCCATTTTTTAAATGCCCCCGAACGTTCCACACTTACGATTACATCCAGTGACTTTGGTGGAGCAGGTTCAAGATCTATTTTCACCCTGCTTTTTGAATAGGCTATCATATTTCGGATTGAATCAAAGGCAATGATAAATTTTCGGTTGATCCGGTAAAACTTTTTGGGATTAAGTGAATTTTCCAAATCCCCCAGGTTTGACCCTATGATATGTTGTTTACCGTTACGATCGACCAAATAGGTATACCGATCCTCACTGAAAAAATACGCCACATTTATTTCCGGAATGGAATGAATTTTTTCCCCCAACGTCACGATAAATCTTTCCTGATATTGCTGCCTGTCGTCTGCCGGGCGCAACACATCAAGCATTGTACCCAAGTCAAATGTCTTCTCTTCCTTTTTCCAGTTCTTGTACTTTTCAAACGCTTTGGTAAGCTCATCCAAATCTATTGGCTTTAGCAAATAGTCAATACTATTTTCCTTAAACGCACGAATGGCATATTCATCAAATGCCGTCGTGATGATGATGGGCGTATTTAAATCCAGATTTCGAAATATATCAAAACTCAAACCATCACCTAATTGAATATCAGAAAGTATTAAATCGGCTTCATTGTGGCTAAGCCATTCCGTTCCTGTTGCCACACTATCCAGTTTGGCGATTACCTGAATGTCATCCGATACCTTATGCAGTGTTTTTTCAAGGTCGGCTGCAGCCATTGGCTCATCTTCTATAATTACAACGTTTACCATCTTATTTAATCTTAATGTCTAATAAAGGAATTTTCGCATAATAATAACCCGATTCTTCATAAAAATCAGGAGAATGTATTGTAAAAAGGGAATATCTTTTTATCAGGTTTTGTTGTCCGATCCCTGTGGACTCAACGCCTGGTTTTAACTGATAATTATTTCTGACAACCAGCCATTCACCATCTATCGTTATTTCAACAATTAATGGCTTGTTTACTGTCGCTACATTATGTTTGATCGCATTCTCAACAAGCAATTGAATGGCTCCACTAGGAATCAAAAGATCGGGATATGGCAAATCAATCTTATTTTGAAAACTCATTGAATCCCCAAACCTTACCTTTTGCAGGTAAAGGTAATTGTCCATAAAATCGAACTCTTCTTCGAGACTGGCCAAATGATGGTCTTTATGCTCCAACAGGTAGCGGTAAATCGACGATAGCTTGCCTATAAATTTACGTGCCGGATCATTGCCATCAACAAGAGCTGTAAGGTTATTGAGGCAATTAAAAAGAAAATGTGGATTAATCTGATTTTGCAACATCATCAGTTGTGCTGAAACCTTTTCTTTTTCCTGCTGCTCATTCAATAACTGAAGTTCTTTATTTCGGACACGAAGATTGTAGGTATCAAGTGCCCGCTGAATCACGATACTCATTTCATCATAGGACCAGGGCTTGTTGATGAAATAATAAATATGACCATGATTGATGGCATTTATAACCGTCTCCATATCCGAATAACCGGTTACCAAAATCCGGATAGCATCCGGAACAAGATTTATTGACTGCATCAGAAACGTGACGCCTGACATTTTCGGCATCCGCTGATCCGTAAGTATGACAGGTATGTTTTGGTCCTCCTTCAGAATCTTTAATGCCTCATCTCCCGATTCGGCAATCAACACATTGAATTCCCTCCTGAAAGCGGATTTGAAATAGTTTAAGTTGCCTATCTCATCGTCAACATACAAGATTTTAATATCCTTCGACATAATCCGCAATCTATCTGATTCCTCTATTTTTAACAATATATATGACTAGGGATCCACCTACAAAAAATAACAAAAACAATGTGAAATCAACTAGACTGTGGGGTATATCATTTGTATCATTTACTATGAGTAATATGGTTAACCCTAAAATTACAATGGTCATTCCTCCTGTATAGGAAATTAAATAAAGAATCTTGCTCATTACTTTTTTGGGTTATAAAAAATGAGAAATCCAATACAGAACCTTGATTCGTATCTTTTAAAGATAATTATAGTTCAGATAAAAAAGAATTCATACATTTTACTGATTTATAACTCATTTTCCATGCATTTGTTTTTCACCCGATATTTTAATACATGTAAACCTGATTTGATTTAACTTAGATAGTCGTAAATGGATATGATAACTTTAACGTAACAATTTAGCCTTTTGACTGCCCTATGAACTATTTATCGCTTGCCATTACCTTGTATTTTCTGTTTTCCTGTCCGATTGAACCAACCTCTTCTGTTGCAACACCCGAAGAAATAGCTGTTTTACTCGAGCGGCATAATTTCTGGCGAAAGGAAGTAGGCGTACCTCCCCTGGAATGGTCAGACGAACTAGCCAACTCTGCCAACAAGTGGGCTGTATCGTTAAAAAACGATAATTGTGGGTTTTATCATAGCAAAACCGAGTACGGCGAAAACCTGTGGTCTGGTACCTCCGGAGCCTTCCCTGTGTCGGAAGTTGTCGATTCCTGGGCAGATGAACAAAAAGACTACAATTACGAAAAAAATAAATGTAAAACAGGAAAAATGTGTGGCCATTACACGCAGGTCGTATGGAAAAACACCCAAAAAGTAGGGTGTGCCAAAGTAAACTGTAAAGGCATGACTACCTGGGTGTGCCAATATGACCCTCCGGGAAACTGGGTGGGCAAAAAACCATATTAGGCCTTGGCGTATTCACATTACTAGATAATGGCCTCCTTACGCAGGTTAAAAAAAGCAATATCCGTGTTTTGATGGCTTGATCCCTTAACTGTTTTTTGCCTTTATAACTTCCGCCATTACACTCAATGCTATTTCATTGGGCAATTGCGCACGGATGTCTACCCCGATGGGCGCATGAATGCACTGTATCTGAGCTTCGGAAAAGCCATAATTCTGGAGCCGCGCCACCCGCTTGGCATGTGTTCGCCCGCTTCCAAGTGCTCCAATGTATTTCACATCCGATTTTAAGAGTATTTTCAATGCTTCGTCATCTATTTTGGGATCGTGTGACAGGATCACGGCATACGTGGATTTATCCAGTTTCATGCTGGACATCACTTCCTGAGGCCAATTGACATAAAGGGAGTCTGGCTTGACTTTATAGGTTGTTTTTTTTGCAAATGTGTCCCGTGGGTCTATTACGATCGTTTCGAAATCATACATATGCGCCAACCCTATCAATTCGGCCGTAATATGTGCCGACCCAATAAGCACCATCCGGTTTTTCGGAGCAAATACCTGTGCAAAAAAATCCTCGCCCTCCCCTCCTATCAACTGGCTGGCTTGCGCATCGTATGCGCGCCTGGCTTCTTCCGCGATAGCCGGAGAAAGGAAAGCCCCTTTGACCGATCCATCTGCAAACCAAAGCGAATGTGCCGGTGAACCGTGTAATTTGGATATCAGTACTACCCCAACATTATCCGAAACCGCTTTTTCCAACTCTTTCCAAAGGTGTTCTCCTTCTGCATCAAGTGTCCCAAAAAAAGGCTGGACAAAAACGGTGATAGCACCCCCACAACTTAGCCCTACTTCCCACGCCTCTTCATCTGCCACACCGTATTTGACCAGTTCGCCGGTATCAGAAGCAAGTAACCTGATGCTTTTTTGGATCACACTTTTTTCCACACACCCGCCACTCACAGAACCGATCATGGCCCCATCAGCACGCACGACCAGCGAAGAACCGACAGGCCTGGGAGCCGATCGCCATGTTTTCACAACCGTTGCCAATGCGAATTTTTCTTTCCCCTCCATCAGGGTTTTGATCTGTGGCAAAATGTCTTTCATCTTCCTTTATTTTTTTTCAAATATACACTTGTTCGGCCAAGCTGTATCCGTTGGCATTGTGAAGAAATACCTACAAGCAATACGTAATTTTCAATTTCCCTAATCCCTGTATTCACTTCCACCCTGTCCGTCGCTTCATCAGGCTCCACCTGATCCATGAAAAACCGATCCCCAGTAGCATTTATAAACATAACATCGGGTAAACCGTGATTTTTCAAACTAAGTAAAAATCAATAAATGTTTCTCTTTTATATACAATTGACAAATGATTCATTGTTTTTTTATTAATATCAATACTTTTTGAGTGAAACATTAAACATATTCTATTTTTAAGGGTTTATTTGTCACATGAGCAGACACACCTATGATTTTGGGGTCATTGGCAATTGTGCCTTCACCGCACATATCCACAAAGACACATCCGTTGATTGGTTATGCTGGCCTCGTTTCGATAGCAGCTTTATTTTTGGCGGACTTTTAGACAAAGAAAATGGTGGTAAATTTTCTATTTTGCCTTCTTCCGGTATCGAAAATTCACATCAGTATTACATTGAAAACACCAACGTACTCTGTACGGAAATCCAAAGTCAGGATGGTGCCTACCGTGTAACTGATTTTGCTCCTCGTTTTTTACAAAATGACCGGTATTATAAGCCGCTAATGCTGATCAGGAAAATCGAGCGGATAGCGGGAAAACCAAAACTGAAGGTGACCTGCCAGCCAAAAGGGGATTATGGAAATATAACACCCGAAACCAGCCTGGGCAGTAACCACATTCGGTTTCTGGGCCTGGATGCCCACGTCCGCCTTACGACCAATATTTCACTCAATTACGTGGCTGAAGGGCAGGCCTTCATCCTCAACGAAACCAAATACCTGGCACTCACCTACGGCCCCCCTCTTGAAGCATCGCTGGAAGAGACCGTGGAGAATTTCCTTTCCAAAACCACCAAATACTGGCGCAACTGGGTGAAATCAGCTGCGGTTGTCAACATGTACCAACGTGCAGCCATCCGGAGTGCCCTCATCCTCAAAATCCATCAATATGAAGATACCGGAGCCATCGTGGCAGCCACCACTACCAGCTTGCCGGAAGCCCCCGGCAGTACCCGAAACTGGGACTACCGCTACTGCTGGATGCGCGACACCTACTATACGCTGAACGCCTTTAACAACATCGGGCACTTCGAAGAAAGCGAAAAATACTTTCATTACATCCTGCATACCACCAGCGATGAAGCGAGCCGGTACCAGCCACTCTATGGCATTACCGGCACAAAAAACCTCGACGAAAGGGAAATCCCGCTGGCCGGATACCAGGGAAACCAGCCGGTCCGTGTAGGAAATCAAGCCTATACACATATTCAAAATGATGTTTATGGACAGGTACTTATTTCCTTACTGCCCCTGTATCAGGACAAACGGATCATCTTTACCGAACGGTTTGATTCGTCAGAGCTGATCTTGAAGACATTACGGATGATCGATCATACGTTTTATGAAAAAGATGCCGGACTGTGGGAATTCAGGAACCTGGCGCAGCACCATTGCTATACCTACCTTT
>JAOUOM010000100.1 GCA_029880385.1 Cyclobacteriaceae bacterium
TCGCTGGGAGTGTTCAGACATTTAGTACCAATACGTCTGAATTTTTATACTTACGGGAGGTGAATAAAAGTCTGGCATCCGAAAATGCACAACTCCGGCAGGAGCTGATTCATTACATGACCCGCGACCATATAGTGGATACGGCCCAACTAGATTTTTTGTATATCCCTTCCAAGGTGGTCAATAACTCATTTCAGCGGAGTATCAATTTCTTTACCCTCAACAAAGGAACCAATGACGGAATTTTACCCGGTATGGGTGTTGTCTCAGCCAAAGGAATTACCGGGGTGGTAAAATCTGTTTCGGGAAATTTTTCCACGGTTACTTCCCTACTCCATCAAAATCTCATGGTTTCGAGCCAGTTGAAAAGTACCCACACTCTTTGCACTACCCAATGGGATGGCGCAAGTCCGCTTGAATCCAACGTCCGGTTTATTCCCCGTCATATTCCGCTGGCCCTCGGGGATTCCGTTGTTACTTCCGGTTTTAACTCGATTTTTCCGGAAGGCATGCTTATCGGTACCGTATCATCTTACGAATTGCCAGATGAGTCACCTTATTATATGGCACGTATTCGTTTGGCAAATGACTTTACCTCCTTGAGGTACGTGTTTGTGATAGCAAATCGTATGAAGAGCGAAAAAGATAGTCTGGAGGCATTATATGAGTAGGATTAATTACCGCATCATCATCGGGTATTTTCTGGTCTTTGTATTGGCCCAGTTACCCTTGCTTTATAAATACGTTCTTTTCGAGTCTGTCATAGGTTTTTTCTACATAGGCTTCCTTTTGTTTTTACCCTTTGGGCTCCGGCCTTTTCTTAAACTTTCCATTGGTTTTTTTATCGGTCTTTTGATCGACATGTTTACCAATACACCCGGGATGCATGCCGCAGCATCTACGTTATTGATGTTTGTTCGGGATTTTTGGCTAGTCACGTCTACAGGTGAACCGGATGATTCGTCAGAAATTTCAGTGTATACCCTTGGACTGAAGGGGTTGGTGGCGTATGTATTGCCCCTTGTTTTTATTCATCACCTGGTTTTGTTTTCAATTGAGCACGGATCTATGCATGCATTTTTCCCGATAATCGGAGAAAGTATCCTAAGCGCATTTTTTACCTTTTTCACGCTGGTAGTGGTTAATTTTCTGATGGCAAGCAAACCCAGAAGGACATGAACAGTCGGGCCATTGTCATACGGGTATTTATTGTTTTGACCGTATTGATCCTATCGGTACGGTTGTTTTATATTCAGGTGGCTGATGAACAATACAAGAAGGCTGCCGAAGCCAATATCGTTCATGAAATCATCGAATACCCCTATCGTGGACATATATATGATCGACATAAAAACCTGCTGGTATACAACGAGCCGGTTTTTGACCTGCTGATCCTGCCCAGAGAGGTCAACCTTGAAGATTCTGTCAATATAAAGGAAATCCTGTCTATTAGTCAGGAGCAGTTTGACAGGGGATATGAAAAAGCGAAAGGTTTTGCCAAGCATTTGCCCTCCGTATTTCTGGAAAAAATACCAAAGGATGAGTTTGCCGTTATTCAGGATCAATTGGTAAACTTAAAGGGTTTTTCCATTCAGCCACGTACGATTAGAGGATATGAGTTTCCACTCATGTCAAGTGTGTTGGGCTATGTGGCCGAAATATCCCGCGGCCAATTGGCCAGGGATACCACGCGATATTACAAATCAGGGGATGAAATTGGAATTAATGGAATAGAACGGCAGTACGAAAACCAACTACGGGGCAAAAGGGGCAAAAGTTTTCAGACGGTAAATGTACAGGGCATGGTAATGGGAAAGTTTGGTGATGGCGAGTACGATTCACTTCCTGTTCCCGGGGAGGATATACAATTGACCATCGATCTTGAACTGCAGCAATATGCCGAGCAGTTGATGAAAGGGAAGATTGGCAGCCTGGTGGCAATAGAGCCTTCCACCGGTGAAATTCTTGCCTTTGTTTCTTCCCCGTCCTATGATCCTTCTCTCCTGCGTGGACGTGATTATTCAAAAAATTATTCGGTCATTCAATCGGATTCCCTAAAGCCTTTGTTTAACCGCCCTTTGCAGGCCATGTATCCACCCGGTTCGATGTTTAAAACCATCCAATCGCTGGTGGCTATGCAGGAGAAAAAATTGGGGCCTGCCGAAAAAATATATTGTGAGGGAAACCTGATCGGAGACCTGGCCCCAATCGGTGAGTATGACGTAAAAAAGGCGATAACTTATTCGTCAAACAACTTTTTTTATAAGGTATTCCGACGCATAATCCAGCAGGGGTTTGATGACAATTCGTACATTGATTCACGGATAGGTTTTGAAATCTGGCGTAATCACTTGCTGAATTTCGGTCTGGGTATAAAACTTGGCATTGATTTGCCAAATGAGAATTCAGGGTTTGTACCCTCGCTGGCTACCTATGACCGTGTGTATGGCAACAACAGGTGGCGGTTTTCCAATATATATTCATTGAGTATTGGCCAGGGGGAAATCCTGGTGACACCCCTCCAGATGGCCAACCTGGGAGCCATTCTTGCCAATCGGGGCTATTTCATTACTCCGCATTTTTTAAAAAATGTGGAAGGTGATAGTTCGCTTGTGCCCCGTGAAAAGCGTCAGGTCGGTATAGATCAGGCTTATTTTCCCTATGTAATTGACGGAATGGAACAGGTCGTGTCAATGGGTAGTGGGCTGCGGGCCTATATACCGGATATCGCCATATGTGGCAAAACAAGTACCGTGCAAAACCCTCATGGTGCGGATCATTCCGGGTTTATGGGCTTTGCTCCCAAAGAGAACCCGAAGATTGCGGTAGCTGTTTATGTGGAAAATGCAGGTTGGGGAGGCCGTGCTGCCGGGTCTACTGCCAGTTTGGTGATTGAAAAATATATTCGGGGAAATATTACCCGTACATGGGTCGAAGACTATGTATTAAAAGGAAATTTTGGAGATGAGAAACGCGCAAGCATCGAATCAAATTGATTGGCTGACCGTCATGCTTTATTTCATTCTGGTGTTCGCGGGATGGCTGACAATCTATGCGGCCGATTACGAGCCGGAAGCCGGTTCTACTATTTTTTCGTTTACACAAAGTTCCGGCAAGCAGTTAGTCTGGATATTTACATCCATCATCCTTATTGTATTTATTTTTGTTATAGATTATCGGTTTTATGAGTCGTTGGCCTATGTGTTTTATGCCATTGCTTTTTTGTTCCTGATTTTCGTTTTGTTTTTTGGGAGGGAAGTGGCAGGCTCTACCTCGTGGTTTGAGATTGGAAGTTTGCGGATTCAGCCTTCAGAATTTGCCAAGATCAGTACAGCTTTGGGGCTGGCAAAATACTTTGGGGCAGGCCATAGGAAAACATCCAGCCATCGTGATTTACTAATAGCGGGTCTGTTGTTTATGATACCGCTTGGATTGATTGTAGTACAGGGGGATGCCGGCACAGCCATGGTTTATCTTTCCTTTTTGCTGGTATTATACCGAGAAGGCCTTCCACCTTTGCTGGTCGTATCGGGCTTTGGAATGATCTTGATATTTTTACTGACATTGCTGGTAAACCAGTGGATATTAATTATTGGCATAATCGTACTGACGCTGGTTTTAGGGGGAATATTTGGTCGTACGGTGAGGCGGGCACTGGTCATAGGCGTAGCGGCTGTTGTGACCATCAGTGTTGTGGTGAGTGTTGATTTTATCCTTACGGATGTATTGAAACCCCACCAGCAAAAACGGGTATTGTTGTTGGTAAACCCAAATGCAGATCCATTGGGAGTGGGCTGGAATACTACGCAATCCAAAATTGCCATCGGATCAGGTGGTTTTGCCGGTAAAGGGTATTTGAATGGCACACAAACCAAATTTGACTTTGTACCGGAGCAAACTACCGACTTTGTGTTTTGTACGATTGGGGAAGAGCATGGATGGTTAGGAAGTGTGCTTCTTTTGGTTATATACGGGTTTCTGTTAATCCGTATTTCCGTTATTGCCGAACGACAGAAATCTGATTTTGTGCGTGTATATGCCTATAGTGTTTTGTCTATTCTTTTTTTCCATTTCGCCATCAATATCTCCATGACCATCGGCTTGTTCCCTGTCATCGGCATTCCCCTTCCCTTTATCAGCTATGGGGGTTCCAGCCTCTGGACGTTTACTATATTGTTGTTTATTCTGCTCAAACTCGATAGCCATCGGATGGAAATTCTCCATCGTTGGTAGGATGAGGGTGCATTGGAATATTTTGAGGATTTAGTACCTCCTTTTAGTGGATTTGAGCAATAGCACGTACATTTGAAATAAAACATCAATCCTTGTGTCCACTATGTTTCCGTTTGCCCAAATTGTCAATAAGATCAATGAATACCTCAGGCTAAAGGCCGAACAACTGAAGCTGGAAGTGATGGGGCGGGTATCCAAGGTGTTGGCATTGGTCATCACATTTCTGCTGGTTGCCGTTTTAGGTTTATTTTTCGCCTTGTTTCTGGCCCTTACACTTGCGGTGTTTTTAAACTATGTTTTGGAAAGCGAATTTCTCGGTTATCTGATTGTTAGCGGGATCATATTACTGAAATTGGTTATATTGATCGTACTCCTAAAAACAAACCGGATCCAGCGATGGATTGAATCAGCAATTATGAATTTGGCCAGTGATGAGTAAACATTCCAAACAATATGATCAAAAAGAAACAGCACTTAAGCATAAGGAAAACGTGTTGTTGAAGGAAATTGAACAGGAAGCTGAAGTAGCTGAGAAAAAGCTGGCAAACACACTTCTTGTGATAGCCGTAGTAGTGGCCACGTTTGGCCTTGCCTATTTGGCCTACCGTTATTTTTCGCCTGGAAAGCAGGAGATGAAAAATGAAAGGAAAGAAAAGGTGCCAGCCAAACAGGTTTCCAGTGAGCTGAATCAGGACCTTAAAAACAAAGTGATTGATCGTTTACTGGCGGTGGGTGCTATTGTTCTTAAAAATTACATCGAAAACATCGGAAAAAAGAAGGAATAGTACTAGCTGTCTTTGACCGTAGAACCTTCGCCATTTTCCCTGTTTTTTAATTTTTTATCGCCTACATTTTTGTTCAAAAACTCATTGATTGTGTCAATATCAAAATTGGACTTGATCTCTCCAAATGCATTGACCGTTAGTTCCAGGCCGTCAAGTTCTTTGTGAACTTTGGTTTTTTTTCGGTTTTCTTTTTTGTTAGCCATGCTCTTTTGTTTGATCAAACGATTCGGATGCTGTTTGGATACGTTGCGTTGTTTCCGTGACACCCAGCAGTTCTATTATTTTCATCAGATCCGGACCAGACCCCTCGCCGGTTAAGGCAACCCGGAGTATCTGCATGATTTTGCCCGGTTGGATATCAATTTCCGTAAGTGTGGTATGATAAAGGGATTGTATTTGGTCACTTGTGGGGGCCTGCTGACCTGCCAGTGCTTTTGCAAATTCCTTTAGTCCTTTTTTGGCTTCTTCGTTCCATTTTTTTGCCACTACCTTATGGTCGTAATCTGTTGGACGCACAAAAAACAATCGACTTTCGGATACCAGATCTTGGGGAAAGGTCACCCTGTTTTTGAGGAGGCCAATGATTTCTTCTGCCTGCCTGGGATCACTCCCTGCCCCGAAGCTTTCGTTTATCCCCTTCAGATATTCCGGTAGCAGTTGTGAATGATCAGCCAGTCCGAGATACTGCTGGTTGTACCAACGTGCTTTGTCTATATCAAATTTTGTTCCCGACTTACCAATACGTTCTATACTAAAGGAGGCGATGAGTTCTTCCATGGTAAAGATTTCCTGATCAGTACCCGGGTTCCATCCCAGAAAGGCAAGAAAATTAACCAGTGCGCCGGGCAGGTAACCAGCTTCACGAAATCCGGTCGTCATTTCTCCATTTGGGTCTTGCCAGTTAAGTGGAAAAATGGGAAATCCTGCTTTGTCAGCAGCACGTTTGCTCAGTTTCCCATTGCCATCAGGTTTTAAAATCAACGGTAAATGGGCAAATACAGGCATTTCATTTTCCCAACCCAGGTATTTGTACAACAAAACATGGGCAGGTGCCGATGGTAACCATTCCTCCCCTCGGATGACATGGCTTATTTTCATCAGATAGTCGTCCACTACGTTGGCCAGGTGATAGGTAGGCAGTCCGTCCGATTTCAGGATTACTTTATCGTCTAAGGTAGACGAATGCACCATTACCCAGCCCCGGATTAGGTCATTGACGCGTATCTCTTCTTTTGGGGGTACCTTGAGCCGGATCACATAGGGATCACCCGAGGCAATTCGTCTGGAAACTTCTTCCGGGGACAAGGTCAACGAATTTTTCATCGTCATCCGGGAAGCAGAATTGTAATTTAAGTTTACCACTCCTGCTTCATTAAGTCGCTCACGCATTTGCTCCAGGTCTTCCGGGGTATCAAAAGCGTAATAAGCATTTCCGTCATCAAGCAGCTTCTGGGCATAGGACTGATACAATGCCGATCGTTCCGATTGCCGGTACGGTGCGTGTGGGCCTCCCTGGTCGGGCCCTTCATCCGGAATGATTCCACACCATTGCAAAGAATCTTTGATATAGGCTTCTGCTCCCTCCACAAAACGGGACTGATCTGTATCTTCGATGCGAAGGATAAAGGTGCCATTATGTTTTTTTGCAAATAAATAATTGAAAAGGGCAGTCCTGACCCCCCCAATGTGCAACCCACCGGTTGGGCTGGGGGCAAACCTTACTCGTATGTTTTTCATTAGAAGATGCGCTTGTGGTGTTTCGAGCGCAAAATTAAAAAATCAATGCTTAACTATGGGGTTATGAGGGAATATATGCGATGCAAGAAATTTCGACATTTACATTTTTGGGAAGGCGGCTGACTTCTACGGTTTCCCGTGCAGGTGGGTCTACGTCAAAAAATTCACCATATATGGCATTTACCTTTACAAAATCATCCATGCTTTTGAGGAAAATACTACATTTCACTACATGCGAAAAATCGCATCCGGAG
>JAOUOM010000101.1 GCA_029880385.1 Cyclobacteriaceae bacterium
ATGGCCTCTGCCATGATGGGGGCCATTAAAAAAATCGTAGGCCTTGTCAGGGTGTACGCACCCACTGAGCACTCGTATATGAACATGGTCGTATCGGATGGACATCTGGCCCTGGCCGTGCGGTTTACGACCAATGAACCGGAATATGCAGACTCACTTTATCTCAATCTGGGACGAAAATACAGTTGTGAAGGTGGTGTATGCTACATGCATGATCCCGGCGAACACGAAAAAGCGGTGATCATCAGCAGCGAGCCCCTGAGCAAAGACCCCGGTTGGGAGCCGGTACCGGTCAATACCATGGTGCTGGTGCAGGAAGGCCGCGTGCGTGACCGCATGGAAATAGGGATGGAATTCTAACTGCCTTCGTTTTCTTTCTTTTTTAGTATTTCACTTTGGATCTTGGCCATGAGGTAATACATCGTTGATGCCACCAGTAGCCAGACCCAACCACTGGTAGGTGGTGGCTGGAAACCATTTTGCAGAAAGTGCGGAAGTACATCAAAAAGACAAAAAATAAGGGCGAGTGCTAGAATCCCGTTTTTTTCACCCAAGAATATACGTCGGGGAAGAAATTGACCAGAAGGGAAGGACGGCCTTTTCCAGCCGGGAATAAAGGCAGGCGTCTGCATTGCCCAATGAGAGTAGGCATCACCAAATTTTTCCAGTAAAAAAACTTCTTCCGCCATCATGATCCTTTCATAATACAGCCAGAAGGCAAGTATGAAAATGATGGAAAACCACGCATGCCCAATCAGGAAACTACAACCCAGCCAAATGAAAAAATTGCCAAGGTACAGAGGGTGGCGAATAATGGAATACATCCCGGTGGTATTGAGGGATTGGGCTTTTTGAAAGAGGACATTGCGTCCCGAAGTATGCAAGGGGGCAAATCCTTTTGTCGCCATGCGGATCAAAAGGCCCACAAGGGAAAGGGTGAAGTAAACCAGATGGCCTTCAGCTGATGGGGGTGTGGCATGTACATAGAGCCCTATACCGGGTACTAAAAAAAGCAAGGGCAATATGCCTCTGTGGCGAAATAAAAAACTGCCCTGTTGGGCTAATTCATGTTGAAGCATTGGCATGGTGTTGGTTTCTGGCACAAAATAATAGATGTTCCTACATTTTTTAGTTAATTTTATTTCAGGCCTTCAACGGTTGAAGGTACTGTCAAACCTTTATACGAACGAAACATGATCACTTTTTTAAAACTCACCTCAATGGCAGCACTTGTGGGTACGGTTCTCTTGTCGGGAAAATCCATTTCACCCACCGGGCATGCCCCCAATCAGGATACTACCCAATGGCTCATTTATCCGGAAAACGTCATGGCCATTGTTGAAAATAAATGCCTGGGTTGCCATAAGCCAGATTCGCGAAATGAAAAGGCGAAAGAAAAATGGCAATGGGAAAAACTGACAGCAATGGATTCAATGGATGTGGCAGCAGCGATGGATGAATTGCTCGAAGTGCTTGCAGAAGGCAGTATGCCTCCGGAAAAAATGCTGGAAAAATACCCGGACAAAAAACTGACGGATGATGAAACAGCCGTTTTACGGGATTGGGCAGAAGCTACACTTGGTTCGCTGCTCGATGAATAAAACCATTACCTATATGGTAGCAGGGGGGTGCATTTTCATTTTGCTGGCTCAATTTGTTGGCCCGGAACTTCCCCCTGTACAAAAGAACCCTTCTGAGGGGATTGGGTTTGACCAGGGGGAAGCACAGATCAAAACATGGCTCCGTACGGCATGTTATGATTGCCATTCCATGGAGACAAACTATCCGTGGTATGCCAGCGTTAAGCCCTTTTCCTGGTTGTTGGGACAGCATATACGAAAAGGCAGGGCGGAATTAAATTTTACGGAATGGCAGTCCTATCCGCGCCGAACCCAACTCCGCAAACTCCGGGATATGGGGGAGGAACTTGAACAGGACAACATGCCGTTGAAATCGTATACGCTCGTACACCCGCAAGCAAAACTTTCCTCTCAGCAAAGGGATTCAATGATCGCATGGACGGAACTACGTGCCAGGGCTGTCCTGGGCAAATGAAGGGCTGTGTGGGCGTGGAGGACTTTTTTGTGAGATTGTGAATTGCACAGGACAAGATTTTTGTCAAATCAGTTCAGCGTTTCATCCGGCAATTTTCAAAAGTATCCAAACAGCTTTATCAGCCATGCGACAGCAAAAACCAACAGCTGGATCAATTGATCGTTTGTTTTGCCGAAAAAATGGAGGTGTTGAGCTACCCGCAGGCCCTTTGTGGTCATCCAGCGAACAGGAAATCTTTCCGTCTGCATAAAGAGCGGCCTGTCCAGTTGCATCCTTAGGGATTTCAGCGTAAAATGCGGGTATTATTTGCCAAAAAACAAATGACCGGGACACAACACCATCAGATCCTCATGCTTGATTCGGCTGACAATGTAGCAGTCGCTTTAGGAGACTTAGTTCCGGGTAGCTATCCGTTCAATGGACAGATATATACATTAGCCGAACCGGTGGCAAGAAAACACAAGTTTCTGACCAAAAGCCTGAAAAAAGGGGACAAAGTGATCATGTACGGTGTGCCCGTCGGACATGTGCTGATCGACCTGCCAGCCGGAAGTGTGCTGACCACTGACAATGTCCGTCATTTCGCAGCCTCTGCTTCCCTCGACAAACGGGCCCTTTATTCCTGGGAGCCACCGGATGTGTCACCTTGGCAAGAACGTACGTTTATGGGGTATCACCGTAGCGATGGCCGGGTGGGAACGGCAAATTATTGGTTGTTCGTGCCGTTGGTTTTTTGTGAAAACCGTAACCTGAAGGCCATCGAAGATGCCCTCACCCGTACGTTGGGCTACCATCGGGGCAATACCTACGAGCAATTGGTCCGCCAGATCATAGCTGCGCCTGCCAGCAGGGAGTCACAGGCAGCGCGGTATTTTAAAAACATAGACGGCATCAAATTTCTCTATCACCAGGGCGGTTGTGGGGGTACCCGTCAGGATGCAGAAATGTTGTTGAGGCTACTGGTGGGATATGTGAACCATCCCAATGTGGCCGGAGCGACCATCCTGAGCCTGGGCTGTCAGCACGCACAGGTCAGTTGGTACCAGCAGATCCAGGAAGCACTTTTTCCAAAAAGTACCAAAACCCTGATCTTTATTGAGCAGCAGCAATTGAAAACGGAGGAAATGGTCGTTCGCACGGCCATTGAAAAAACCCTTGAAGCACTGCATGTGGCCAATCAGACAGAGCGGCAACCAGCACCCCTGCATCACCTGACCATCGGACTGGAATGCGGAGGATCGGATGGTTTCTCAGGTATATCGGCCAATCCGGCCGTTGGGCACGCCTCAGACCTGGTAGTGGCACTGGGCGGCTCGGCTATTTTGAGTGAATTTCCCGAACTCAATGGCGTAGAGCAGAATCTCGTCGACCGGTGTGTAGACACGGAAACAGGCCGGAAATTCATGGACTTGCAGACGGCCTACGAAAAATCTGCCCAGGCTGCAGGCTCGGGCTTTGACATGAACCCATCACCGGGCAATATCCGTGACGGACTGATCACTGATGCCATGAAATCGGCTGGGGCGGCCAAAAAAGGTGGAAAAGCACCTGTGGCCGATGTACTGGACTATGCTGAGCCGGTACGAAAAAAAGGCCTTCACCTGTTGTGTACACCAGGAAATGATGTGGAGTCTACGACAGGTCTGGCAGGCTCGGGTGCCAATGTTATTCTGTTTACCACCGGCCTGGGCACACCCACAGGCAACCCCATCGTCCCAACGATCAAGATTTCGACCAATACCGAATTGTTTCAGGCAATGAATGACATCATTGATGTGGATGCAGGTACAGTTATCCGTGGCGAAAAGACCATAGCAGACGTGGGAGAAGACATACTTGAGGAAATTATTGCAGTGGCAAGCGGTAAGGAAACCAAAGCCATGCGATTGGATCAAAACGACTTTATTCCCTGGAAGAGGGGAGTGTCATTGTGAATTAATAAAGATAATGGGTCGTCCCATATGAGATTGACCTGTCATAAACACATTGGAGGAGATGAAAGAATATTTTGACTTACGTGGAAAAAAAGCCATTGTCACAGGTGGTGGTAGTGGTATCGGACGCTCCATTGCAGTAGCCCTTGCAGCACGAGGTGCCGAGGTTTTTGTACTGGAAATCAACAAGGAACTGGCCACATCTGTCGTGGAGGAGATTCAAGCAGCGGGAGGAACAGCCCACTCTGTTGCCTGCGACGTATCTGTCGAAGCAAACGTGGAGGAAGCCTTTACCCAGGCCGTAGGTGTCGGCCCTCTCGACATCCTGATCAACAACGCAGGGATCGCGCATGTGGGTACCGTAGAAACGACATCCGGAGATGACCTGGATCGTATCTATCAGGTCAATGTGAAAGGCGTGTACCACTGCCTCAAAGCCGGGGTTTCGCGTATGAAGGAAAAAGGTGGCTCCATCGTCAACCTGGCTTCTATCGTGTCGCTGGTTGGTATACCGGACCGGTTTGCCTACTCTATGAGCAAGGGGGCTGTCTATACCATGACCCTGTCGGTGGCCAAGGATTACCTTCCCTACAACATCCGCTGCAATAGCATTGCACCGGCCCGGGTACATACACCCTTTGTGGATGGGTTTATTGCCAAAAATTATCCGGGCAGGGAAAAAGAAATGTTCGAGAAACTGTCAAAGACACAACCGATTGGAAGGATGGGGACCCCGGACGAAATGGCCGCCCTCGTCCTGTACCTGTGCTCGGACGAAGCGTCTTTTGTGACCGGCACATGTTTTCCGATTGATGGAGGATTTATTACACTAAACAATTAACGCATGCGACTATTCAGGTATGGAAAACCGGGCTCTGAAAAACCCGGAATAGAGAAAGATGGCAAATTTTATGATGCGTCCCTACTGGTGGATGATTTCGACGAGGATTTCTTTTCTTCCAATGGAATTGAAAAACTACAGAAGGAATTTGATGCCACAAGTGCCGCTGCCATTAAAGATGGGTTTCGTTTCGGGGCACCGGTAAAAAGACCAGGCAAGATCATTTGCATTGGCCTGAATTACCGCAAACATGCACTGGAAAGCGGCATGGACATACCCAAAGAACCGGTTGTGTTTTTTAAAGCCACCAGCTCCATTATTGGACCCAATGATCAGGTGATAATCCCTAAAAACAGTCAAAAAACAGACTGGGAAGTAGAACTGGCTGTGGTGATTGGCAAACGGGCCAATTATGTAGACAAAGAGAAGGCCATGGACCATGTGGCAGGCTACCTGCTTCACAATGACATCAGTGAACGTGAATTTCAGTTGGAAAGGGGTGGCCAATGGGTGAAGGGGAAAAGCTGCGATACATTTGCCCCTCTGGGGCCATATTTTGTCCCCAAATCCAATGTGCCAAACCCACACAACCTGCGATTGTGGCTTTCGGTAAATGGCAAAATGCTTCAGGACGGCCATACAAGCGATTTTGTTTTTGACATTCCCACTGTCATCAGCTACCTGTCGCAGTTTATGAGCCTGATGCCTGGTGATATCATTTCCACGGGAACACCACACGGGGTGGGACTGGGACTGAACCCGCAGGTATATCTCAAGCCGGGCGATGTAATCGAATTGGGTATAGACGGATTGGGGTCTGCCCGTCAGGAAGTGATTTCATACCCGGGATGAAAATCGATGCACACCAGCACTTTTGGCAATTTGACCCGGTGAGGGACAGCTGGATCACGGACGAAATGGCGGTGATCCGACGTGATTTTATGCCCCAACACCTGATGGCTGAATTGCAGGCCGTTGAGTTGGATGGTTGCGTGGCCGTGCAGGCCGACCAGTCGGAGGAAGAAACGGCCTTCCTGTTGTCGCTGGCCGAAAAAAATGATTTCATCCGGGGTGTTGTGGGCTGGCTCGACCTGGAAAGCCCCCAATTAGGGGAAAAGCTGGAGGAATTTGCCAGAAACAAACGATTGAGGGGACTCCGGCACATTATGCAGGGACAACCCTCAGGTTTCATGCTTAGGGAAGGCTTTATGAAGGGTGTGGCAAGTTTGCAAAAATTCGACTTGGCGTACGATATTTTAATTTACGAAAACCAGTTAGAGGAGGCCATACAGTTCATCAACCGGTTGCCGGAAATGCGCCTGGTCATTGACCATATAGCAAAACCGCAAATTGCCCTACAGGGGTTCGATCAATGGGCCAGGGGTATGGAGCAGGTCAGCCACTTTCCACATGTCTGTGTCAAAATTTCAGGTATGGTAACCGAAGCAGACTGGAACAAATGGAAACCCGGCGATTTTGACCGCTATCTGGACTATTGCTTTGAAAAATTCGGGCCCGACCGCCTGATGTTTGGTTCAGACTGGCCGGTATGTCTGGTCGCAGCCACATATGCCGATACGTTACACCTGGTAACGCAGTATATACAGACACTTAGCAGCGATGAGCAATTCGCTGTATTGGGTGGCACAGCTGCCCGGTTTTATCAACTAACCACACCAGATAATGGATTTGCAATTAAAAAATAAAGTTTTTATCGTGACCGGTGGTGCCAAAGGAATTGGTGAGGCGATTACACGTGAATTGGTAAATGAAGGGGCTATTCCGGTGATTGCCGGCCGGTCAGAACATGAAGCGCATCAACTGGCAGAGTGGATTTCGTCCGTTGGAGGCCAGTGCCTTACGCTGGTGACCGAGCTCACGAATGAAGGCAGTTGCAAGGCAATTGTAGAGGCGACCTGGAAAAAATTTGGACGGATTGATGGCATTGTAAATAATGCAGGCGTTAACGATGGTGCAGGCCTGGAAAAGGGGCCGGAGGCGTTCAGGGCATCGATCCATCTCAATTTGTTCCATTACTATGACCTGGTTCATTTTGCGTTGCCTTATTTGAAGGAATCC
>JAOUOM010000102.1 GCA_029880385.1 Cyclobacteriaceae bacterium
CAGGCTATCAGCGTGGCCTTTTATGTGATTGCCTTTGCCGAGGCATTTGACCCGGTTTTTGGGTGGATACACGAACAGTTTGGCATCCTGATTACCGACAAGCGACTGGTCAGTATCCCGGCCCTTATCCTGCTGAGCATCCTCATGCTTACCAAGGGGGCAGACCTGGGGGTAAAAGCCCTGTATATAGTGGTTACGTTGCTTGCATTGTCGCTCACCTTATTTTTTCTTGGCACCACTTCGTATCAGGAAACCCTGCAGGGCTATGATGTGATGAAAACCGTGTCCGACCCAAATCCGTTTTTTTATGTTTTTGCCATTGTATTTCCGGCATTTACCGGCATGACAGCAGGTGTCGGCCTGTCCGGTGACCTGAAAGACCCCAAAAGATCGATCCCCATGGGCACCTTGTCGGCTACCATCCTCGGCATGGTCATCTACCTGTTTATCGCCTACAAACTCAGCATTTCGGCCAGCCCCGAAGACCTGTCATCCAATGCCCTCATCATGGGCAAAATAGCCCTGTGGGGGCCTATCATTCCAATAGGTCTGGCTGCAGCTACCATATCGTCGGCGCTGGGCTCCATTATGGTGGCACCACGTACGCTTCAGGCCCTTGCCACAGACCGGATTTTCCCTGTCCAGCTGCTCAACACCCTGTTGTCCAAAGGCACGGCAAAAAACAACGAGCCGGTCAATGCGACAATCATCACCATTGTCATTGCCCTGGCATTTGTATCCATTGGCGATGTAAATGCCGTGGCAGAAATCATCTCGATGTTTTTCATGGTCACCTATGGTACCATAAGTCTGATTTCGTTTCTCCAGCATTTTGCAGCAGACCCATCCTACCGTCCGGCTTTCAAGTCCAGGTGGGAGTTGTCGCTCCTGGGTGCCCTGATGTGCATTTACCTGATGTTTAAAATGAATGCCCTTTATGCTTTCCTGTCAATCTCATTGATGATCGGTATATACATCGGGATTACCTATTACAATGAAAATAAACAGGGTATGGCCAAGATCTTTCAGGGCGTTATCTTTCAACTGAGCCGTCAATTACAGGTTTTCCTGCAAAAAGCAGACAAAGAAGATGTGAACACCTGGCGCCCGTCGCTCATATGCATTTCCCAAGACAGCTTTAAGCGGACAGCTGCATTCGACCTGATGCGATGGGTATCGCATCGGTATGGATTTGGCACGTATTTGCACTACATCAGGGGATATGTATCAAGGGAAACCCACCGATCGGCAAAGGAAATGCTGGTGCGGCTGATCGAAAAAGCGGAAATCACCGGCTCCAACTTTTACCTGGACACCATCATCAGCCCATCCTATACCACGGCCATTGCCCAGTCGATCCAATTGCCCAGTGTATCCGGCAAGGAATCGAACATGTTTTTATTTGAATATTCACGTACTCAGGGCGAATGCACCGAGCAAATCATCGAAAACATGCATTTGGTGAAAGCCGCAGACTTTGACATTTGTGTGTTGGCCAGCAACGAGAAAGGATTCGGATACCAGAAGGAAATCCACATCTGGATTACCCAAAATGATTTTGAAAATGCTTCCCTTATGATTTTGATGGGCTTTGTAGTGATGGGCCATCCCGACTGGAAAAAGGCAGAAATCAAAATTTTCGCGATTTACCCAAAAAAGGATATCCAAGACAAACGTGAGAAATTGCTGGAACAAATACGGGAAGGAAGGCTGCCCATTTCGCCCGGAAACGTGGAGTTGATAGAACGGGAAGATGAAGTACGAAGCAGGGAAGTCATCAATGAACGCTCGGCAGATGCAGACCTGACCATCATCGGCTTTCGCAGCGAAGCTAGCAAGCAGTTGGGGGCCGAAGCCTTTAGTGGATATGAAAAAATAGGCAATATCCTGTTTATCAACTCAAACAAAGAAAAAGAGATTGCCTGACATTGATCCTGACCCGTTTGTCGGTAGTAGCGGACACAAAAAAGCCGCCCCTTTATGAAAAGGAGCGGCTTGTAAACAGAATCCCTGCTGATTTATTCCTTGATAAAGCGGGTTTCGTGACTGCCTTTCTCTGACTGGATCTGTACGATGTACAGACCGGGCTTCAGGTCGGAAACATTTAAAGCGCGTCCATCATAGTTTTCGATTGTTTTACTGAGCCTGCCACCTATATCGTAAACCCTGATGGTTGTGGCAGTTTGCAATTCACCCAACACGAGGTTTACCTGATCGCTTGCCGGATTGGGATAAATTCCAAACGAGGCAAAGGACAATCCTTCCTTGAGTGTTTCGCCCGGTAAGGTGACGGCAGATTCTGCCCGTGCCAGTGCCGTTGATGAAATAGATACCGTATAATCTTCCACTTCACCATACGAAAAAGTACCGCAACTCGCCGGGGTGGCATTCCACACCATTGCTACGCGCATACGGGTTGCCCCAAGAGAAGCTGAGGCTGGAACGGTAAACCCGGCATTAAAAGTAGCTCCACTTGATGTAGTGCCCGATACAATTTGCTCGCCGGCATCCAGAAAATCCCCATCCTGGTTGTAGTCTATCCAAATACGCCAGTTTTCTGTATAAGAGGATCCGCTAAAACCCGCACTGATATAGATGGTATTTGCAGTCCCGCGCACAAGGGTCGTGGAAAGTGCCGTATAATTGCCATAGCCACCATTTGTGCCGGTTACATTGTTTATAGTGCCCAGTTTGACCAGGTCTATCCACTCATAGGAAGCATTGTTGCCACTGGCAGTACAATAGGTGACCACCGGGCTCAATGTGGTGACATTCAGCGGTGAGCTACTTACCGATACATTGCCCGCCGCATCCTTTGCCCTGACTGTAAATGAATAGGACGTGGAGGCAGTAAGACCGGAAATAGAGGCAGTAGTGCTGCCGGTTGAAATTAAAAATGCCCCGTTTTTATAGATATCGTACCCCGTAACGCCCACATTGTCGGTAGAAGCAGTCCACGAAAGGGTAAACGATGTCTGGGTCAGGCTGCTGGCGGTAAGACCCGTGGGTACGGAAGGAGCCTGCGTGTCAGGTGCAATGGCCTCAATACAAAAACCGGCAGACTGGGATGACGTAAAACTACCGCCGGTAGCCAAAACAGTTGCGCCGCTTGACAGGGTGTAAGAGCCGTTTCCATACGAACAGCAAATGCCATCACCATAGGAATCAAGAATGGTAAAGGTATAATCCCCAGCTGCCAGTGGTATGCTCAAATTCAGCGTAGAACCATCAGGCTGTGAACCATAGGTACCTCCGGATGCCACCGTCGTTCCCCCGCTATTTTGTATATTCCAGCTGGTCTCTTCCGGATAGTTATCAAAGGTAATGGACAATGCAAGTGGGGAGGCAACGCATGCTGCAGGGGCAGAATAGGCTGCACCCACACCCACCGCATACCATGCATTGGTCACGGCTATTTCCTCATTTGAATCTGCTCCATACAATTCACGGGCAGACTGAATGGAAAATGTCCGCCAGTTGGCATAGGTGGAGGTGGTACTCAAATAGACCGATTGTGTCCGCCATGAAATGGCTGCTGCCTTGTCAAGGCCGATACCCGTCACACTAAAACTGTTTCCCAGATCATTTGTGCCCGATTTTCCAACACTCAGGATGTAAAACCAATGATTTCCCACCCCGCTATTGGTATGTACCCCACAGTTGTCATTGGCACTGCTGGGCGTACAGGATGTTACATTTATCCAGTAGGTCCCGCCATAGGTGTCTGGCTGGCTATAGGCATTTGGGTTTGACATGGAGCGAAAAGTTGCCCCTATTTCACTCCCCAGGTTCCATAAATCCTTGGTAGTTCCATAGGTAAGGTTTGTATAGTTTTCGACACAGGTACCCCAAATGTCACTGAATGATTCGTTCATGGCACCGGATTCTTTTTCATACACCAGATTGGCTGTATATTCCATAAAGGCATGTCCGATTTCATGCCCGGTTATATCAACGGTGGTCAGCGGGTCGTACGACCCCCCTTTGCCATAGACCATGACATAACCCGTCCAAAAAGCATTGTCATTATAGCCTGCAGGGTAGCCATAGACACTTTCAATATTGGTGTTTACATAGCTGTTGATGGTAGCCCCACTTCCGTTGTAACTATTTCTTCCAAATGTTGTATTAAAGAAATCGTACGTGGCTTCGGCACCAAAATGCGCTTCAAGCCCGGCATTGTCTTTATCCGTATTGTTGTATTCGGCAGCTGTCCAGTTATTGTCATTATCCACATAATCTGATGAGCCGGTAGGGGCACCAGTGGTGGCATTATAGCCTGTGGCAGTGGTCGCATCCCAGGTGTCGATCCCACTGCCTCTGGTCAGATCACGCAACCGGTAGCCACCGGCAAAACTATCGGTGTGTATACTCTGGGTGCCACTGTATCGTGTGGCTGCACTGCCTACCGCATCGGCAAAGTGGATTTTGCTGTATTGCATGAGGGTGGCACCGGTAATGGCATCGATATATACTTCGTATCGCTGATAAGGGTTGATGGCGATGATTTCAAAGTGATAAGCCAGCCGTGCTTCATCTCCTGTGGTGGCTGCATCCATGATGACAAGTTCGGAACTGGGCTGTTGGGTAGCATCCTGCTCCCAGCTATAGGATCTGGCCCCGATACTGAGGATGGCTTTTTCCAATGCCTGATCGTGCGAAAGGGATGGCCTGGTCGTTACATTTTCGATTTTTGAATACTTACCCGACAGATGCGAGATACTGCCGTCTTTGGAATGCACCGTGTAGACCGAGCCAAACACTTTAATACCATTATGGTAATGTTGGTACTTTTGATGGGTGAAGCCAAGCTCATCCGAATCGGATGATTGTAACCGCATCTCATCCTGTGGCCGCAGTCCCAGTTGCTCTTTCAATAATGCAGGCCCCTCATTTTGTGGCCGTTGTTGTGCCTGGTCGATCGACATGACCGAGGGTGACGTGTAGTCCTTTGCTGGCTTTTTTCCTCCTTTTTGACCATAGGCTAATAGGGCTGCCCCCAGCAGGGCAATGGTTAGTAATTTTTGTAACATGGGTAATGGGTTTATTTTACAATTACCTAACTTAGGATTTTACCTGCTAAAATGCAAGTAACGCTGTGTATATCTGGACAACATATTGCCGTTTGAACCACTTTGTTGAATTATTTGTGGAAAATGTGGTATTCTTTTTGACGGCATACGTTATGGGCCGTAACATGATCTCCTGTCACAATGGATCGCATAATTTTAAAACAAAAGAACTTTTCCCGTCTGATGATCAGGAATTATCCAAAATAGTGCAAAATACGCGTATCCAAACGTGACGGCTAAAGGGCAACAAAACGGCTATTTAGCCCCGATCGTGGGCAGGGCACAGGGCCCGTGGGGAGAGCGGGACACCCGGAAACTAAAGGGCGTGAATGTACCGCTCCTGATCATTTTCTTTTGCGCGGTTACCACATCAGTTCAAGGGTACGCTTTTCGCGATGGCTTTGCTCTGCCCATTCGATCAGACGGATGACATTGCGGGCTTCTTCCGGCAGTACATCAGGGGTTGCCTTGCCCAGCATGGCATCACGGACGTTGGCATAATACCTTCGCTGGTCACCGATCTCGCTTTTGATCGTTTCGTTAATTTCCGTGTCCCCGTCCATAACACTCAATTGGCCCCATTGCGATGCGGGCTCTTCCCCCCAGTTTGGGGTAGCATTGGGCAGGCTGCCTGCGCGCAGGGCCGCTTCCTGCACATCCATGCCGAACTTGACAAAAGAACCCTGCTGGCCGTGGATCATGTAGGTAGGGCCGGGGATTTTTACAAGCATGCCGGACTTTAGCAGTACCTTGTGGTTGTCATAGTCCAGCCGCAGGTCAAAATGGTCGACAGACTGGCTGCCGGTACGTTGCTTGCGCAGATCGGCCGTGATGGCGCGGGGCAATCCATAAAGGCACAGGCTCTGATCAATCAGGTGGGAACCCAGGTCGTAGAGAATGCCGCATCCCGGCTCATCTTTTTCCTTCCAACTGGTACGTAGGAAGTTGCGAAAACGGTCGTAGTGAATTTCCGTTTCTACGATTGGTCCCAGTTTGCCACTTTCGATTACCTTTTTGACTGTCAGAAAATCCGAAACCAGCCGACGGTTGTGAAAGACCGTAAGTATCCGGCCCGTGTGCTTTGCCAGCACGATGAGCTCGTCAGCCTCGGCAGCGGTGATGGTAAACGGCTTGTCCACCACCACGTGCTTGCCTGCAAGCAGGGCGGCTTTGGCTATGGGAAAATGGAAGGTATTGGCAGCGGTCACCACCACCAGATCGATGGCAGGATCGTGAATAATGGCCGCTGTATCATCCACTATCCGCACACCCGGCAGTGCCTGACCGGCCAGCTGGACATCCCGCGGATTGGTCGCCCGAATGGTTTTGAGGGTTAATCCCTGTACACTTTGGATCAAAGGGGCATGAAAAACCTGCCCGCCCAGGCCATAGCCTACCAGGCCTACTTGAAATGTGCTCATGGGGCAAAGAAAAGGATTTCCGCCGGCTACCCGGCCATGGAACGGCTGGTTTCTTCAAGGCCCCCGGCCTAAAGTCAGAAGAATAACAGGGAGCGGCAGGGGCTGGCCCTCTGGACACTGTATACCCGCTCTCCCCACGGGCCCTGTGCCCTGCCCACGATCGGGGCTAGCTGGTCAGGTCAACGACATTTTAGCTACTTTCCCTCACGGATTTCATTCTTCCGGCCCGATTCGTACGTATCCCGGTGCTGATGCCGGTTCTTTCCGTCGTTTATTTTAGCGAATGCCTTATTTTTGGGCAATATTTTTTATCATGGATTTACATATATCTGCCAAAAATCTTCTTACACAACTTGATGATGTCATTCACCAGCTTGATGATGTCGCGTTCAGAAAACCCTTTGACGTACT
>JAOUOM010000103.1 GCA_029880385.1 Cyclobacteriaceae bacterium
ATACCTGGCCGTATGCGGTCTATGTGTTGCTTAATTTCCTGATGTCATTCCTGGTGGGAAATCGTCCGGATCGGATTTTATCCCTTTTTTCCCTTATTAATGTAATCTTGATTGCATTGGCACTTTCGGGGATAGCCGGCCCGATTTGGCCATTACTCGCCATTGGATTATTTAATTCTATCATGTGGTCCAATATTTTTTCCATGGCCATTCAACAGCTGTCCGTATATACCAGCCAGGGGTCTTCCTTATTGGTCATGGGTGTTTTGGGAGGAGCGTTGTTGCCTTCGGCGCAGGGCTATGTCGCACACCATTACGGATATTCGATTTCCTTTCTTATTCCGGCCGTCTGTTACCTGTATTTATTTGCCTACGGAATCATGTATCAGCGATGGATGAAGGAATCTCCAGACAAATCATTGGGTAATTAACAAGTTCTCAGTCCATTTGTTGAATAACAAGATGATCTGATGTGAATTCACTGTATTTTTGACTAAACTAAAATTCCAAAAAGCTATGACATATATTCCATACAATGACCGCTACGATTCAATGCAGTATCGACGATGTGGCAAAAGTGGGCTCAGGCTCCCCGTGATCTCGTTAGGCCTCTGGCACAACTTCGGTGGCGTTGACGTATTTGAAAACGGCCGTGCCATTGCCAGGCGTGCCTTTGACAAGGGGATTACACATTTTGACCTGGCCAACAATTACGGCCCACCTCCGGGTTCTGCCGAAGTTTTTTTTGGGGAAATGTTGAAAAAGGACTTTCGCCCGTACCGGGATGAAATGGTGATAAGCACCAAGGCGGGCTATTATATGTGGCCGGGACCGTATGGTGAATGGGGCTCAAAGAAGTACCTGATTTCAAGCCTTGACCAAAGCCTGAAGCGCATGGGCCTTGACTATGTGGATATTTTCTACTCACATCGCCCAGATCCGGAAACACCCTTTGAAGAAACCATGGAAGCCCTGGCACAAATCGTTCGTCAGGGCAAAGCCTTATATGTCGGCCTGTCAAATTATAGTGCCACGGAAACTGAAAAAGCTACCGCTATCCTCAAATCTATGGGTGTCAATGCGTTGATCCATCAGCCAAAGTATTCCATGTTTGAGCGTTGGTCGGAAGAACGGTTGTATGATGTATTGGAAAAACAAGGCATGGGGTCTATTGCATTTTCACCACTCGCACAGGGCTTGCTGACAAACCGCTACCTGATCGGGATTCCAGAAGATTCCCGGGCAGCAAAATCACATGGGTTTCTGCAGGAAAAAGAAGTATCGGATGAAAAACTTCGGAAAATAAGGGCATTGAATGAGCTTGCCTTGCAGCGAAACCAATCCCTTGCTCAAATGGCACTTTGCTGGGTATTGCGCGATGAGCGGGTCACTTCTGTATTGATAGGTGTGAGTAAAATCCAACAACTGAATGACAACCTGGGCATTCTGGATAACCTGACTTTGAAAGCAGAAGAAATTGCCACTATTGAAAATATCCTTCAATCCTGAGAAAATGGCAATAAAAAAGGTAAGGTGGGGAGTACTTAGTACGGCCAAAATCGGACTTCAGAAAGTAATCCCTGCCATGCAAAAAGGACAGTATTCGCAGGTGGAGGGAATAGCTTCACGTGATGGACGCGTGGCTGCACAGGCAGCGGCATCACTGGGGATTCCGAAATCTTACGGTAGTTATGAAGAACTGCTGAAAGATCCGGAAATTGATGCAGTATACATACCTCTCCCCAACCACCTCCATGTGATCTGGATTGAAAAATGCCTGATGGCAGGCAAGCATGTACTGTGTGAAAAACCCATCGGGTTAGACACTTCAGATGTAAACCGTCTGTTGGCAATTTGCGAGGATTACCCGCATCTCAAGGTAATGGAGGCATTTATGTACCGGTTTCATCCACAATGGATAGAAGCCAAAAACCTTGTGAAGAAAGGAGAAATTGGCGAATTGCTGACTATCCAATCCGTTTTTTCCTATTATAATACTGACCCTGCAAATATCAGAAATGATCCATCGTATGGTGGAGGCGGATTGTTGGATATTGGATGTTACTGTATTTCACTTTCCCGTTTTATACTCGATCGGGAACCGGACAGTGTATCGGGTGTAGTGGAAATGGATCCGGTTTTTGCTGTAGACCGAAAGGCTTCTGCCATGATGCAATTTGGTGCGGTGACATCCACATTTACCTGTGCAACTCAAATGGCACCCTATCAACGGGTACACCTTATAGGGGATAAAGGGCGTATTGAAATAGAAATACCGTATAATGCCCCTCCCGATGTACCCTGCCGTGTTTTTTTGGAAAAGAACAAGCAGGTAAAGGAAATTCATATTGAAATTGTCGATCAATATACGTTGCAGGGTGATGCGTTTTCGCTGGCAGTCCTGAAAAATTTATCCGTCCCTACTTCATTGGAAGATGCATTGAATAACATGAGGGTAATCGATGCAGTATTCAAAAGTGGTAAAACTAGGAGTTGGGAGGCACCCTGAAAAAAGAAAAAATACGATTTTTATCTGTATTCATCTTTCATTGTGCCAATTAATACCGTTTTTTTCTTTCTCAATCATCATCTTACGGGAATCAATACAGGAAAAGAGGATTTTGTGGTTTTAATTGTATTTTTTTGTGTTGATACTTTTTGTTTTCCAGACAGGATGAAATATTCTAAATATGTAAGGAAAATGCAATAATTTAGTCACTACTGATTTTATGGGCCCAAGTAATAAATTGTATATTTCTGTTGTTGTCGTTATTATGTGTACGGTCGGATATCACATGATAGCGTTACGACAGGAGGCATCCACTGCTAATTTTGCAAAACAAATTGCCACAATTGAAGCTCATGCAGCCAATATTACATCGATACGAAATGCAATTGTACAGTGGAAGGAAAATACTGCCGATGACAGTATTCGTCCGGAAGAGCTTTCATTGATCTTCAATATCCTTTTCAGTTTTGATTTGAACCTGACAGCTGGGGACAATGCTTTCTACAACGAATCAAATGAGATTTTTTCTACACTTAGTTCAAGTTTTGAGGCTTTGCAAAACACCTCAGATATTGTCGATCCTGTTTTACGTGATGCAGCCTTTGAACGGTTATATACGGCTTTGGTAGCTGATGTGGCCAACGCCGGATCAGAACTCAATTTACTTAAATCAAATATTGAGCAAAAACGAAATTCTGCCGGTCGTGAAAATACATTTATTCAATATGTTCTTATTGTTCTTATATGTTTTTCGTTGGTTTTTATGTTGATCTATGGTTTTTACCCGGTCAAAAAAAGTCTTTCCAATTTGTCTGAAAAGGTCCGTGAACTTATTGCCAGCAATGCGACACTTGAAGCGACTATTGCATCCATTTCCCAAAAACTGGGCATCCGGCAAACACAATTAAAGCAGACTGTTCACAAACTATCAGTCAATCAGACAAAGATAGCATCCCTTGAAAATGAAAGGCTGGAAATGGCGGGTCATCTGGAGACAATAGCCGAAGAAAAACTCGAAATCGAAAAACAGTTAGTTGAAAAATCATCAGAACTGGAATCTTTGTTGAATGAACAGGAAAAACTGCTTCACCATGCCCAAACGCTAAATGAACAGGTAAGGGAAAAAGAGGTTTTCATTGCTCAGATGGAAGAAAAATATCAGGAAAACCAGGCGGTTTTGGATAGAAAAAAATTGGAACTTGAGGAGATTAGCCAGGCAATGGAAGCCCAGAGAGAAGAATATGGGACATTCAATGAACGCTACGATGCCTTAAATAATAAGGCCATTTCCCTGGAAACTGAATGTGGGAATCTTTCTGATCAATTAGAAAAGGCAAAAAAAGAAATCGAAAACAGTCATGGATCAAGCAAAGAGATCGATGAAAAAATCGATACACTTAATCACGAAATAGAAGAATATAAAAAAATCATTCAGAAGGCCCGTGAGGAAAACTCCAAACTAGTGGGGCAAATGGTGAAAAAGGATAATGAGCTGGATCTTTCCAAAAAACTGGTAAGACAACGGGAGGAAGAGATGGACAGTATGAGTATCGAAACTCAGGATGCTCGTGAAAAAAGTAAGCGATTGGGCTTGCTTCTGGAAAAAAAAGAACAGAACTACAACGCTTTGTCAGCAGATGTGAAGCAAAAAGAAGAATTGATCAAATCCCTTCAGTTGGAAAAAGATGATTTACTGGAAGCCAATAAACGGCTACATCTGGACACAAGGAAAAAAGCCGAGGAATTGCGTGATCAAAGTGTCCTGATGGACGAAAAGCTGGCGGAGATCGAAAAATTGAGACAACTCGAAGATTCAATTATTGCCCTACAGGCAGAGAAAAGGGCAATGGAAGCAAGTCGTGAAGAAGCCAGGGACGAAATGCTCCGCTTTGAGATGGTATTAAAAAACGGGAATGATGCGATTTGGGATATGAACCTCGAAAATGACCACTTTTTCTTATCACCGGTCTGGTACAAAATGTTTGGTTATGATCCTTCCAACCTTGAGGGCAGACTGGATGAAATTCTATACATGGTGCATGTGGATGACCGGAAAGGACTCCAGGAGTCATTTGAAAAATGCAAAGAGGGTCTGGAACCTGAGTTTCATAACGAATGCAGAGTACAGCATTATGAAGGTCATTTTTTTTGGGTAGTAATGAAAGGTAAGGCACAGAAAGATGAATCAGGACAAGTTGAACGGATTATTGGAGTTACTTCTGATATTTCGAAACAAAAAGAAACCGAAGAGTCATTGCAGGCTTTGTCTGAAATTGCCGAAAATATTGTGAGCTCTGTTTTGATACTGGATAATAAATCGCTTATTACCTGGGCAAATAAAGTGTTTTTAGAACAAACGGGTTATGATCTGGATGAGGTGAAAGGAAACCAGCCCGAAAGTCTGCTCTGTGGCGATGAAAGCTCGCTGATTGATATTGACGAGATGCGGATCGGGTTTGAATCAGGAAAATCGTTTCAACAGCGCATTTTGTATTACAAGAAAAACGGATCCCCTTATCAGGCTACAGCGTGGGTTACGCCTTATTTTGATGCAGCGGGTAAAATCGAAAAATACATTATTTTCCATCGTGACATAGAAGAGGGAAAACCGGATGTCAGTACGGAGCTATAATATGCTAACTCCACTGGTAACCTCTGAGAAACTCATCGGCGGTCATTCGTTTTTTTCCTTCTATTTGTAGTTCATTGACCTGGAGTGTGCCGTCTGCGGTACCTACCAGCAGGCTCCCATCCTTGTTTTTTTTGAAATATCCCGGACTCAGTCTACTTGTGTCCGAAGAAAGCTGAACATCAAAAATCTTCACTTTGCGTCCGTGCAATTGCGACCAGGCGGCGGGATAGGGCGAAAGCCCCCGGACGAAGTTTCGGATAGCTTCGGCATTTTGCCGCCAGTTTATCTCACAGGTTTCCCTGAATAGTTTCGGAGCGGCGCATAAGGTAGCACTTTCGGGTTGTGGCGTTTCATGATAGCTGTTTGTTTCGATTCCTTCCACCGTTTTCAAAATGAGTTCAGCCCCTTTTTTCATCAGTCGGTCGTACAGGGTGCCTACCGTGTCGTGCGGGAAGATCGGTTCTTTTTCCTGGTACAGGATATTCCCCGTGTCTATTTCGTGCCGGATAAAAAAGGTAGTTACACCGGTCTCACTTTCACCATTGATAATGGCCCAGTTGATGGGGGCCGCACCCCGGTACTGTGGAAGGAGCGAGGCATGCAGGTTAAAGGTGCCTAATCGTGGCATGGCCCAGACAGCTTCCGGCAGCATCCGAAATGCGACTACTATCTGAAGGTCTGCGTGCAGTGCTTTGAGTTCTGCAAGAAAAACAGGGTCTTTGAGGTTGGTGGGCTGTAGAATGGTGAGTCCGGCTTCCAGTGCATATTCCTTTACTTCGGAAATGCCCAGCTTCTTGCCCCTGCCTTTGGGTTTGTCAGGTGCCGTAATCACACCTACAATGTTTTTTCCCGCTTCAACCAACCGACGCAGCGACGCCACGGCAAACTCCGGGGTACCCATGTAAACAATCCGCAAATTTTCTTTCATAAGTGAAACGCATCAACGGACAAAGATAGCCCACTGTCCACGAATGGCCCTTACGAATACAAGGGGGGGATGTGTGCTGAACCGTTCTATTGACCGCAGGTAAAGTTCATCTTGGTTTTGTGGGGATTACCTGGCTATCTTCAGGCCAGTACAATTGCCGTTTGAATTGGTCAAAACAGGGTTTGTTGCCACTTGTTTTGATATTGGCCGTATCCGGTATGGTGAATCCAAAAACCGGAAACCTGCCTTCTTTGGTTTTTGGCGACCTGGTTAACGATAAAATTGAAAAACATGAAACGTAGAAATTTTTTTAAAAATGGAATGTTGGCAGCATCGGCTCCGCTGTTTGGTTCAATGGCTTTTGGTGTGGAAGCAAGCCCAGCACCCAAGCAACCACCTTTTAAGCTCAATTATGCCCCGCATTTTGGGATGTTCAAAAACCATACAGGCGATGACCTGCTGGATCAGCTTCAGTTTATGGCTGATCAGGGGTTTCGGTCGATGGAAGATAATGAAATGAAAAAGCGCTCTGTCGAAGACCAGGAAAAAATTGCCAAAAAAATGCAGCAACTGGGTATGACCATGGGCGTCTTTGTAGCACACAAAATTTATTGGGGCAAACCGAACCTGACAAATGGTGACAAAGACCTGAGGGAGGAATTTCTGGCAGGGATACGCGAATCAGTCGAAGTGGCCAAACGAGTGAATGCCAAATGGATGACCGTAGTACCGGGACATGTAGA
>JAOUOM010000104.1 GCA_029880385.1 Cyclobacteriaceae bacterium
ATACCCGGCGGCATGGCCAGTCCGTTTCGAATATCCCGGGGACGGAAACCAAACGAAGGCACATCGGCTAGGAGAACCAGTACCGGGTAGTTGGCAGCTTTTAGCCGGTCGATCAGTGAATCGGTGACAGAATCATCGGCAGGATGATAGAGTTGAAACCAGGCATTTCCCTCCGTGATTTCGGCTACCCGTTCGATGCTACTGGTAGCCACGGTACTTAAAATAAACGGAATGTTGTGCCGGAAAGCAGCAGCTGCCAGTATCTCGGTGGCATTGGGCCAGATAAGTCCCTGCAAGCCGATGGGGGCAATGCCAAAAGGGGCATCATACGTTTTGCCAAACAATTCGACGGACATATCTGCCCCCTGGAAATCCTCCAGATAGGTGGGCATCAGCTCTACTTGCCGGATGTCATATTCGTTCCGGTCGAGGTTTACGTCTTCGTTACACCCACCCGTGAGGTATTCAAATGCAAAACGGGGCATTCGCCTAAAGGCTTTTTGCTTGAGGTCTGCTACGGAAGGGTAGCGGGTATCAAAACCCACGCGGAGAGAAGAATCGGCCATACTGATATGATTTGACTGCCAAGGTATAAAAACATGGTGGATTCGAAAATAACCCATACCATGACCGGTCAAATAATAGTTTGCCTTTTTTTCCCTTTCCGGCACAAACTGACCTCAGGCTGTTTAATTTTGCCTTTATGTAGCTACATGGGTCTGAAAGCACACATTTGCTATGACTGTTTTCCACCCGCCTCAATCATCCGTACACCTGAAAAACAGGATACCGTATTTGAAAAATCAATTCATGAACAAACCTTGCTTTCTGCCCGTATTTTTTATCCTTTTTTCCGGATTTATGAGCCATGCACAGGATAGTGGTCAAAACCTGCAGGATACATACCGGATAACCATTACGCGTACAACAGAAGAAATAATCATTGACGGGGATTTATCGGAAAATATCTGGCAAAATGTACCCATCGCAACGGATTTTTGGATGAGTTTCCCCGTTGATAACCAAAAAGTAGATTCGGCCACACAGACCGAAGTACGGATTGTCTATGACGACACTTACCTCTACATAGCTGCAATATGCAAAGGCCCCGGCCCCTACATCATCCAGTCACTCAAGCGTGACAACCCCTTGTTTTGGAAAGGGGATGCCTTTGGGGTCGTTTTTGACCCGATTAACCAGCGTACCAATGGGTTTAGCTTTGCAGTAAATCCCGGTGGTGTGCAATCCGAATCCCTGATCACCGGCCAAACCGGCAGGCGTGGCGACAATGGAAGTTCGGGGATCAATGGTGCCTGGGACAATAAGTGGTACACTGACGTCCGGATTTATGATGACCGGTGGACATGCGAAATGGCCATACCTTTCAAGACCTTGCGCTATGCCGACAAAAGCCAGTGGGGCATCAATTTTATGCGGGGGGAAACCAAGAGCAACAGCTACCATAGCTGGTCGCCCGTACCCGTTCAGTTTCGCTCCCTCGACCTGGGCTATACAGGCGCGCTCGTTTGGGACCAACCCCCGGCTGAAACCAAACGGAACATCTCGGTCATCCCCTATGCACTGGCAGCCGGCAGCCGGGACTTTCAAGCCAACCAGCCGGCCCATACCGACCCGCGCATGGGAATGGATGCGAAAATCGCCCTGTCATCAAGCCTCAACCTGGATCTCACCCTCAATCCGGATTTTTCGCAGGTAGATGTCGACGAGCAGGTGACCAACCTGACCACCGTCAATGTCCAGTTTCCCGAAAGACGCTTATTTTTTCTCGAAAACAGTGATTTGTACAGTGATTTTGGTATCCCGCCGATGCGTCCTTTTTTTTCCCGTCGAATTGGCCTCGATGAGCAAGGCAACACCATTCCCATCCTGTTTGGCGCACGCCTGAGTGGTAATATTAATAAAAACCTGCGCATCGGTGCCATGAACATGCAAACCCGGGAATCGGTATTCCCCGGCAACAACTACACGTCTTTTGCCATTCATCAACGTGTATTTGGGCGTACGATCATCAAAGGCTATTTTCACAACCGGCAGGCCTATACGGGTGGGGAAATCCAACAGCAAAACTTCAACCGTATTGGCGGTTTGGAGTTTAGCTACCGGTCGATGGACGGAAGATGGCAGGGTTTCGGCGGCTATGGCCTTTCGCAAACCCATCAGTGGAAATCACACAATTATTTCTACAATACGGCCGTGGGCTTTGACGGGCGCAACTTCAGTGCCTATACCAATTTTGCCGGTGTGGGCGATCATTATGTGGCTGATATGGGTTTTATGCCCCGTCAATTTCACTATGATGCCGTACGTGACACGACGCTGCGCATCGGGTTCCACCACTCCTATACGCGCATGAGCTATACAGTCTATCCAAAAAACCACCCGGCCATCAATCAGTACCAGTTTGGTGTCACCAACATTTTGGATGTGACGGCTTCCGGAACTTTAATCGGAAATGAAATCAACGGCACGTATGAACTACAGCGAAGCAATACCAGTAAAATAAATGCGAATGTCCGGTTTTCTGAATCCAACCTGCTGTTTCCCTTTCGGTTCACCAGCCAGTCTCCCCTGCCAGCAGGGCACTATCGTTATTCGTCCGTGGGTCTTACTTACCAGACTGACGGCCGAAAAGCCCTGTCGGCCCTCACAGGGTTTGAATACGGAACCTTCTATAATGGCACCCGAAGCCAGCTTTCGTTCAATGTAAAGTACCGAATACAACCGTGGGGAAATTTTGGTATCAACTTTATTGAAAACGACCTGGAATTTCCCGAACCCTATGGCGCAAGCCGTCTGTTTCTGATCGGGCCTAAAACAGAAATCAACTTTTCACGAAATTTGTACTGGACGACCTTTCTCCAATACAATACGCAACTCGACAACTTTAATATCAACAGCCGATTGCAATGGCGGTACCAGCCCATGTCCGATATTTTCCTGGTATATACGGACAATTATGCCGTCGAATTCTGGGGGCCAAAAAACCGTGCGTTTGTTATGAAAATCAATTATTGGTTTAACCTGTAAGTATTTCAGGAGGGAAAATCACCAAAAGATTCCATGAATGGCGGCCACTTTCCGGCCGGTTTCTTTGCTTATTGCACGGGAATGGTTAACTTAAAATTTTATTAAACTAACTACCAAAAATTTATGGAAAACATTGGAACCGTTGGCATACTCGTCTATGTGGCACTGATCATCCTTATGATCGCTTCCATGTGGAAAATGTTTGAAAAAGCCGGGAAACCAGGATGGGCAGCTATTATCCCCATCTACAACTTTATCGTATTGCTGGAAATCGTAGGCAAACCCGCCTGGTGGATTATTCTGGTACTGATCCCATTTGTCAATTTTGTGATTTTGATTTGGATCACCAACCTGACATCCAAGAGCTTCGGCAATGGTGTAGGTTTTACCCTTGGGCTTATTTTTCTTCCATTTATCTTTTATCCGGTTTTAGGATTCGGGTCTGCTACGTACAAAGGAGCAGCAGGGAAGTAACCGAACTTTTTTTTGAAAATCCTGAAAGCACGGATCCACTTCGGATGGCTTTCAGGATTTTTTTATTCGTTATCTTTCAATTATGAACGACGTGCGCTCCCTATTCCTCCTGCTAGTATTCATGGCCTGTACAACCCCTCAACAGCCGGCCAGACCGGGCAAAGCAGCCCTTGCCCAATGGGAAAACTGGAAAACCCAACGGGTTGAAGAGCTCATATCTCCCGATGGCTTCCTCAACCTGGCCGGTTTGTTCTGGCTAGATGAAGGCGAAAATGCGTTTGGTTCCGATAGTGGCAATGCCCTGATTTTCCCCCCCGACTTCCCGCCTACTACAGGTGTATTTAGGGTGGAAAATGGGAATGTAACCATGAAGGCCAATACCGAGCTGCTGATTGACTCGATGGCCGTGACGGAAGCCGTGGTTTTTGACCCGTCGACCGGCAAGAGCCCGGTAGTCGCCTGGAAGGATTTTCGCTGGTTTGTTATCGAACGGGCCGGAAACCTGGGTATCCGGCTGAAAAACCTCGCCCATCCCTTGCTGAGCCACCCGCTCGACATCCCGTATTTTCCCTACCATCCCGATTGGGTGGTCGAAGCAGACTATGTGCCCTATCCGATCGCCCGAAAGCTGCACATTGAAAATGTATTTGGCCATCAGTTTGAGATGGAAATCAGCGGACAACTCCGTTTTGCCGCAGGAGGCCAGTCGTTCACACTGGAACCCATTGACGAAGGGGATAAGTTTTTCATCATTTTTTCGGATGGCACCAGTGCCATGGAGACATACGGAAGCGGACGTTACCTGTATGCCAAACGACCAAAAAATGGAGAGAAAGTAATCCTTGACTTCAATACTGCGTACAATCCACCGTGTGCTTTCACTGACTTTGCTACCTGTTTTATCCCCCCTCCCGAAAACCGGCTGGACGTACGGGTTGAGGCTGGTGAAAAAGACTTCCACCCTCCACATTTCTAAATTTCCAGGACATACCCTCCTACGGCCAACAGGTGTATTTCCCCTGGTCTGTTACCTCTTTTTCTCCAGGCTGAATCCAAAAAATCACTCGAATATTGGATTATTTAAATATTTTTTCAGTTTATTTCAATATCTCATACGCATTGGCCTTACTTTGCCGTTTTATTAGGCACATTAAAACAAAATTCATATGCGACAATTTTCATTGATTTTCTCTGCATTGGCATTGACCTTCCTCTTATCATGTACCGATACGGATCCGGTAGCCGAAAGCCCTGTCAGCGATGACCAGACGGCCGAATTGGTAGGTTCTACCCTATCGTCGGGAGGATATGGCCTGAATGCCACAGCCCGTGATGCTTCATTGGTGGCCAATATGACCCTTGGCTTTACGGCCGGTGGACGACAAATGGTCTGCGGAACCCAGATAGACTCCACATTCACCTTTACCAGCCCGGCAGGAGCACTCTACTCCTATCAGTATCAAATGACGTACACATTGGGTATCGCTTGCAATAGTCTGAATATCCCAACGGCACTTACCGTTACATTGGCCTCTACCGGTAATTTTTCCGGTCAGCGATGGAGTTCGGAAAATTCCGGCTCAGCCAATCTCGAATATACGGGGCTGCTGCCCACCCAGGCCGTATATGTCCTCAATGGCGAGTATGAGCGGCATGGTACATTCATGTCGCATGTCGGAGCAATGGATACCCTGCAATCTTCCATTACTGTGACTCTGACAAATGTGGAAATCGACAAAGCCACACAGATGATTTCGAGTGGAACAGGCACGGTGACCGTAGAAGGAACCACCGGGTTGGGCGAAGCTTTTTCGCGCCAGGCTGCCATTACGTTCGAGGGAAATGGGATGGCTACCCTCACCATCGCAACTTCCGTATATAGCCTGAACCTGCAAACAGGTGACGTAACCAAATAATACAAATGAGCGATGGGCAAAAATTGCCCATCGCTCATTTTATTTTTACATTTTTCATCGATTCCCTCCCATAAAATGTAGGGAAATACATCAGTTCTGCTTTTGCCGGATTGAGCTGGTACGTACCGCTGTATCGTGGCAATAGCTCAACATCAAACGTGTAATCCCCTATCGGCAGCCGCGAGCAAAAAATCGAGACCTTTTCCCTGAAATATTCCCTGTGTACCTCCGGATAATGGGTTTGATCTTTTTGATCATAGGTACATCCGGCAGGAACCGGTACGTCTATCATCACATAATCCGCATCTTTTTTGACCTGCACCTGCACCGTCAATGTGACGGACTTACCCTTTTCTAATGTCAGGCCTCCGGCATCAAACAAACTGGTGACCACAAAATCACCTGCCACCGGATCCGGATTTATATTTTGCCGCTGCCCATATACTGTCATGAATACCGGACTATCCCCTGTTTTGGTTACCTTCAGCGGTGTAAGCGCTGTGAAGTTTGTGGTGTAAGGAAACGTATCTATTTGCACCGTCAACCCCCCGGTGATCATCAGTCGTGGTGCTTGAATGGTTTTCTTTCCATTCAGGATATGAGGTAAGATCGTGCCCAAAACAGTGGCAGACTCATACGTATTGCCCCAATGGCCATTTGCACGCTTTTCAAGCAGGTAAACAACAATCTGGCCAAGCTCTTTTTCGTATATTCCTTCGTGCCGGAGTACATCAAAGGCAAGCAAGGTAGTCTGAACGGGGTTACAGTAAACGTAACGGTCTTTATTGTCCCAATACATGCCTCCCAATAGGGTTTCCTTTTTTTGCGCAAGGATTTCATCGATCGAATAGGTACCTACGTTTCTCTTTTGCTTTAAGCGGACCATCCGCAACCGATCGTCCAGGGACTCCACCGTGTCTTTTTCGATCTCAGCGATCATCTCACCATAGTTGAGCCGGGCATCCAGTTGATCCAGCAGGCCCAGCAATCGGATACGACTGCCCTGCGGAGCATATTGCCATTCATTCACAAAATGATTGATCAGTCCCTGCAGATCCAAATTGCTATCATATCCGGCTTCTTTTGCCTGCCATAATGCCCGCACCACATGTTCCGATATCCAGGGACTCGTCTCATTGCCTTTCCACCAACCCCACAAAAATTCATCGTTTTTGGATCCTTCCAGTTTCTTGATTATCCGGGCCACCTCCCCATCTCCCTGAAATTTCTCTCCCTGCAGGTCACGGACTTCTTTTTCGGCCAATAAAGCGATGAGTTTGGATGCCAGTTGTTCGTTGCACAAATACCTGTACGTGTGTATGAAACGAATTTCATGCTCCAACACATTTATCAAATTGGACTGGGC
>JAOUOM010000105.1 GCA_029880385.1 Cyclobacteriaceae bacterium
TACCGGCCAGCTGACGCCACTGGTTTCTTCCTTGTTGATGCCCATAAGCTCGGTCACAGTCGTGGGGTTTATCACCGTAATGGTCAATTTCAGGGCTAAATCATTTTTTTCTTCCGCCCACGGGGTTTGATATTCGGCTGGGAATAATAAAATCATTAACTTTTTGGCTATAATAAGGTCATGACAAATGTCAGGATGTGTTTTGACTCGTCTCATGTAACCCCCTTACTAGCCCAAGTATCATTGTAAAATGAATGTAATCTTTCTACTCATCGGCGTAAGCCTTGTGGTTGCTGCCGGCTTCCTGATTTCCTTTATCTGGGCATCGCGCTCCGGGCAATATGATGATGATTATACTCCGTCTGTGCGTATTTTATTTGACGATAAACCTACTACTAACCACAATAAATAAACATGACTACCGAATCTTCTGAACAATCAAAAGTTCCAAAATCCGGTTCATCGGGGCTGGAAACCTTTTACTACGACAACCAGATCGTGCGGATGTTCCTCATAGCATCTGTCATATTTGGTATTGTTGGCATGTTGGTCGGATTACTGGCTGCCCTTCAGTTGGTATTTCCCTCCCTCAATTTTCAGCTGGCATATACCACATTTGGAAGAATACGACCTCTTCACACCAATGCCGTGATATTTGCCTTTGTAGGTAATGGCCTTTTTGCCGGGGTGTATTATTCACTTCAGCGCCTTACCAAGGCCCGGATGTATAGTGATCTCCTGAGCCAAATCAATTTTTGGGGGTGGCAACTTATTATTTTGGCTGCCGCCATTTCCCTTCCGTTGGGTTTTACATCCGGGAAAGAATATGCAGAACTTGAGTGGCCGATTGATATCGCGATCGCCCTGGTTTGGGTTGTATTTGGCCTGAATATGTTTATGACCATACTCAAGCGCAGGGAACGGCATTTGTACGTAGCCATTTGGTTTTATATCGCCACGTTTGTGACAGTGGCTGTGCTGCATATTGTCAATTCGTTTGAACTGCCCGTTGCGCTCTTTAAAAGCTATTCCTGGTATGCCGGTGTGCAGGATGCACTGGTGCAATGGTGGTACGGGCACAATGCGGTTGCTTTTTTCCTTACGACACCCTATCTGGGGCTGATGTATTACTTTGTTCCCAAAGCCGCGAATCGGCCCGTTTATTCCTATCGACTGTCCATTATTCACTTTTGGGCATTGATTTTCATCTATATATGGGCGGGCCCTCACCACTTGTTATATAATGCACTTCCTGACTGGGCACAGTCATTGGGCACGGTATTTTCGATTATGCTGATTGCACCTTCCTGGGGCGGGATGCTAAACGGCCTGTTTACCCTACGTGGTGCCTGGGATCGGGTACGAGAAGATGCCACGCTCAAATTTATGGTAGTCGCTGTTACCTGCTATGGTTTGGCCACATTTGAAGGCCCGATGCTTTCATTGAAATTTGTCAATGCCATGAGCCACTTTACCGACTGGACCATCGCTCACGTACACGTGGGTGGCCTGGGATGGAACGGCTTCCTTACTTTTGGTATGATGTACTTCCTGTTTCCCAGGATGTTTAATACAAAATTGTATTCTTCCAAACTGGCCAACTGGCATTTCTGGTTAGGTACGCTGGGGATAATCTTTTATGCACTACCCATGTACTGGGCCGGGTTTACACAAAGTTTGATGTGGAAACAATTTACAGAAGCCGGGATGCTTGCCTATCCAAACTTTCTTGAAACAGTCACACAATTGAAGCCAATGTATGCCATGAGGGCTTTTGGAGGCACCTTGTTCCTGGCCGGTGTATTTGTTATGGTATATAACCTGATCAAAACGGCTCAAAGTGGATCGTTTAACAAAAATGAAGCGGCAGAGGCAGCACCCCTTGCACCAGGCTATGTAGCACCAAAGAGCGATCACTGGCACAGAAGATTACTGGAATGGCGTCCGGTAAATATGCTGGTCTGGAGTTTGATCCTCATCCTCATCGGTGGATTGGTGGAGTTGGTACCCACGTTTTTGGTAAAGGAAAACATTCCGACGATTTCATCCGTGAAGCCCTATACGCCACTTGAATTGCAAGGACGTGATATTTACATCCGTGAGGGTTGTTCCAACTGTCATTCACAAATGATCCGTCCTTTCCGGTCTGAGACTGAACGTTATGGTGAATATTCAAAAGCAGGTGAATTTGTGTATGACCACCCATTCTTATGGGGTTCCAAACGAACGGGACCGGATTTGGGACGTGAAGGTGGTTCAAAATTGCGCAAACCGGACAGCTGGCATTTCAATCACATGCTGGATCCCGAGTCTATGTCACCCAATTCGATCATGCCTGCATATCCGTGGTTGTTTTTGAATGACCTGAACACGTCCCTGACAGTAGCCAAGATCAGTGCCATGAAAAAACTAGGTGTACCGTATGGGGATGGCTATGAAGACCAGGCCATGGATGATCTGGTCAAGCAGCAGGAAACAATAGCACGAAGCCTGCAAACTGACGGGATCGAAATAAGCAAGGATAGGGAAATCATCGCCTTGATCTCGTATTTGCAGCGTCTGGGTCGTGACATTGAGGGAAATCAATAAGGAGGTTGCAATGCTGAAATTTATAACACATCACGTTGATACGATCTGGGGAATCGAAGTTTTCCCCCTGATCTCCTTTGTCATTTTCTTCACCTTTTTTGTGGTTTTGTTGATATGGGTGTTCACTTCCAGTAAGCAGGAAATGAACCAAATTGCCCAATTGCCACTCGATGAATCTACCACTCACCCTCAAAACGCAAATTGATCATGAAATACCTGACTGATAAACTAACAAGTTTCCGGAAAAATGGCATCCATGCACTGACAGGAAACCCTGTTCCTCACGAGAGGGCAATGAAAAATGTTATTTTAAAATTTATACCCGTTCTTTTTTTATTTCTGGCTTCAATGAACACGAGTACTGCTCAGGCCAGCGACACATCTGGTGGATTTTTGTCTGAAAACCTGCTGGAAGTTACCCTCACCATCGCATTGGTTGTGTGTGTGTTGGCACTTATGGTACTGATCGTAGTGTTGAATGTGTTAAAAACATTCCTTTCAAAGCAAAAAGAAGAAGCTGCTGCCAAAGCGGGTATTCCTGTCCAGGCAGGTCAGGAGTCTTTCTGGGTACGATTTTATAAGAATTTTAATGATGCAGTACCCATCGAAGAAGAACGTGATGTACTGACCGATCATGAGTATGATGGAATCCGTGAGCTGGACAATAACCTGCCACCCTGGTGGAAGTACATGTTCTATCTGACCATTGTCTTTTCTGTCGTATACATGGTGTATTATCATGTTATGGATGGACCGTCTAGCGCCGAAAAGTATGAAATGGAAATGACTGCTGCGGCACTACAGATCGAAAATTATAAAGCTTCACTGGCTATCAGTCTTGATGAAACCAATGTGGAAGTGTCGGAAGATGCTGCCGTATTGGATCAGGGAAAAGAGATTTTCGTTTCGCAATGTGCGGCCTGCCATGCGGCAGATGGAGGAGGAGGGGTAGGTCCTAATCTAGCCGATGCATATTGGATACACGGTGGTGATATCAAATCATTATTTGCTGTTATCAAAAACGGGGTGCCGGAAAAGGGGATGATCAGCTGGAAAGCTTTGCTGGCACCTGAACAGATACAGGCTGTTTCAAGTTATATACTTACCCTGCAGGGAACTACACCACAGGCTCCCAAAGAACCTCAAGGTGATTTGGTAGAAACACCGGTGAACTAACCGGTAAATAATCAAACAAAGAAAATCCAAACGGGCTTAGTTTCACTTTATGGCCTGTTTGGATTTTATTGTTAACGTGCCGGTGATGGCATATTTTCTTCACAGGCTGAGGCAATAACACAATGGAGGAAAGAGAACATTTGTATGAGGAAGAATCGTTCAGGGATCAATTGTCGACACTGGACGAACGTGGCAACCGGAAATGGATTTATCCCAAAAAACCATCAGGGAATTATTACAAGGCAAGGATTTGGGTCAGCTATTTCCTGTTGACGGTTTTGATCGGGGGGCCATTTGTCAGACTGGGAGGGGAGCCCCTGTTGTTGCTGAATATAATCGAACGGCGCTTTGTTATTTTAGGACAGGTATTTTGGCCACAAGACTCCTATTTGTTTGCCATTGGCCTTATTACCATTGTGGTGATGATCGTCCTGTTTACGGTGATTTATGGACGGATATTTTGTGGGTGGATCTGCCCCCAGACCATATTTATGGAAATGGTTTTCAGGCGGATCGAATATGCCATCGAAGGGGATTACCAGGCACAAAAAAAACTTGATTCCAGTCCGTGGACAGCTGATAAGATTCTGAAAAAGGGGAGTAAGCACGTCCTCTTTATCATAATTTCCATCCTGATCATGCATACGTTTATGGCCTACTTTATCGGCACAGAACGTCTGGGCGAAATTATTTCCTCGTCACCGGTCGAGAACCTGGGTGGTTTTTTTGCCATGCTGTTTTTTACCGGCATGTTTTATTTTATTTTTTCAAAGTTTCGGGAGCAAGCCTGTACCAATGTTTGTCCGTATGGACGCTTACAGGGTGTTTTGCTCGACAAAAACTCTGTAGTGGTGGCGTATGACAGCCTGAGGGGGGAAAAAAGGGAAAAAGTAAGAAAAGGGGAAGACCGGAAGAACAGTGGCAAAGGGGATTGTATCGATTGCAAGCAATGCGTATACGTATGCCCCACCGGTATTGATATCCGGAATGGTACCCAGCTGGAATGTGTAAACTGCACGGCCTGTATGGATGCCTGTGATTCGATCATGGATAAAGTAGGATTGGAAAGGGGGCTGATCCGGTATGCTTCGCAGGAAGAGATCGAAACGAAGAGCCCGTTTCGATTCACCGCCCGTATGATGGCCTATTCCGGTTTTTTGTTACTCCTTCTGGGAGTATTGGGTACCTTACTGGTTGTGCGATCCGATGTGGAAACGACCATCCTTCGTACACCAGGTGTGATGTACCAGGATCAGGGCGAGGGTAAACTAAGCAACCTTTACAATTTCAAGGTAATCAACAAGACCAACCATGATATACCGGTTTCCTTTCGTATGATTGGCGAGAAGGGAACGATCCGGCTGGTAGGCGAAAAAACGGAATTTAACGTCGAAAAACAGGGGACGGCAGAGGGGGCATTGTTTATCTTTATGGAAAAGGAGCAGCTTGATGGTGTGAAAACACGGCTTTCTATTGGAATTTATTCGGGAGATGCGTTAATAGAGACTGTTACGACCACCTTTATGGGCCCGGTTTTCTAACTTTGAGGATATGAATTGGGGACATAAAATTACGCTGGCCATACTGGCTTTTTTTGCCATCATCCTTTTTATGGTGGTGAGGAGTTTTCAGGAAAATATCGACCTGGTAACAGAGAATTATTATGGCGAAGAAATCGTCTATCAGGATAAAATTGACAAAATCTCAAACGTACGGATATACGACCGTGAGGTCAAGGCATACCTGGTACCGGAAGGTATCCAATTGTTGTTTCCGGATGAAATGATCCCGGAAAATGTAAAGGGAACCCTTCATTTGTACCGCCCATCCATGGCGGAGAGGGATAAAACGTACGAAATTCAAACAGATTCTACATTTAAATACCTCGTGCCCGCCGGCGATGTGGTCGAAGGAAAGTATATCCTGAAATTAGACTGGACGGATGGCGAACACGTGTATTTTCAGGAAATAATGGTCTTTGTACCCAAGTCATGATATGGTCAGGGTTTGTCATCGGATTGTTCGGTAGCCTTCATTGTGTAGGCATGTGTGGGCCGCTGGCACTGGCGGTACCTACCATTGCGGGGCAGCGGATACTTTCCGTGCTGCTGTTTCAGGGTGGGCGTATCCTGGTATATGGGTTGCTCGGATTGTTTTTTGGTATATTGGGTCTGGGTGTCCAAATGGCAGGATTTCAGTCGTTACTATCCATCCTGACGGGTGTTTTTATACTTCTGATCGCCATTTTCCCATCAGTTCAGCATCATATTTCAGGGAAATTAAGCTGGAATATTGGTGCCTGGGTCAGGAAGCGGATGAGCCAGCGTTTAAAAAAGAAAAATGTTCTTTCCTTGCTTGCATTGGGGGGACTAAATGGTCTGTTGCCTTGCGGATTAATCTATGTGGCACTGGCCGGGGCAATGGAGACAGGATATGTGGAATCGGCAATGGCCTACATGCTAATGTTTGGCGTAGGAACATCGGTGTTGCTTGCACTGACCATGTTTTCACGTCCTTTTTTAGCATCCTTTACCTTACGAAAGTCGGGAAAGCTGATCCCGTACCTTACAGCAATACTTGGGGCAATGTTTCTTATACGGGGGCTGGTATATATGGTGCCTCCCGAACATCAGCACCTGGCTACTGTTGAGTTTTTACAAACGATTACCTTTTGTCATGGCAGATAATTTACTTATTCGAAAATATGATGTACCCGGACCACGGTATACCAGCTACCCGACAGTGCCCTACTGGGATGCTTCCTCTTTTTCGGTAGGTGCATGGAAGGACGAACTTGGCACGATCGGCGGGGAAGGGATTGCCCTGTACATCCACCTGCCATTTTGCGAAAGTCTCTGTACCTATTGCGGCTGTACCACGCGGATCACCAAAAACCATGGCATGGAACGTCCATATATCCAGGCACTTTTGGCGGAATGGGAGCTGTACCTGACGAATATTGGTCAGGCCCCTGAGGTAAAGGAACTGCATTTTGGCGGGGGAACTCCTACTTTTTTTTCGGCCAAAAACCTCAA
>JAOUOM010000106.1 GCA_029880385.1 Cyclobacteriaceae bacterium
TGAGCAGGATGCCAGGAAACTCGTTAAGATTGGTAGTAAAATACGTAATCTCACCGAATTGGGACTGGCCGAAACGGTGTCAACACGCTTGCTTGTTGATGCCGCCAAGCTCATCCGATCCGGACTGGGGAAAAGGCTTTCGGTGGATGTTGCCATCATTGAACCTCTTACCGACGATACCGATACACTGGAAGCTCTCAAAGACATGTGTCATATGATGATTTAACTGACCGGCAAATGGAAGTCGATCAACTCATTTTTAAACGGATCCTTACCTATTTTCATCGCAGGGCCAGAGAAGCCGGACCCAATCAAGGCTTTAAGGTGAGTCTGAATACCCTTCGACCCCGATTGACCCTGCTGGCCAGGGCATTGACAGGGGATTCGATCCAACTAACAGCATCAGAAAGAGAAGGAGGCTGGAAGGATGACACATTTTTTCTTCCAAATGAGCTCATACTCCACAATGCGGTCGATCGGAATATTGGGCACTATATTTTTCGGGTGTTTTACCTCTCTGCACAACGACAGTTGGGATTTAACTGGCAACCGGATTCGGATACCCAATCGGTTGTCGATTCACAGAAAGCTGCCAAAGATAGCTCCCACGAAGTATTGGCCTTTTTATTTCAGGAATATCCTTCCCTTCATGCCTTATTCGAACAACTGACCGAAGGATTACGGATGGGTAGTAGTATCGGTGGTCCGATGGAACCTGACACGACCTGGCTCTACGGACGATGGATGAAAAATTCATTCGCTTTTCAAAATCCGCAAGAGCTGGCCTATACGGATCCAACGGTTTTCAAAGCAGACCAGGCAATACCACAAACAGAAATTAAGGCTGTCCATGCCGACGAAACCAGTGTGTTGACGGTAGATAAAAAAGCTCAGGAAGATTATGTGCTCACCCATAATTTCGAAAAAGTGGAGACAGCCGATAAGTTTAATGGAGTCTGGCGCGATTTTGACGGGGATGACTCACTGAAAGAAGATTCGGATGCCCTCAATGAAATCAACAGTAGCCAGTTGGTTCGGGTAGATGATCCCGTCCACTCCGTTTACCAGGCCGAATGGGTGGAAAATGTAAACATAGCAGAGAGTAAAGCTGCTTTTCCGGAAGGGTTTCATTTTTCCTATCCGGAGTGGTCACATGTCCAGCGTATATATAAAACAGGATTTTGCAAGGTATTTCCCCAAACAATAAATGAATCAGATCGGGACTATTATACCAACACACTTCATTACAATAAAAAGGTGCTTTCCGACCTCCGGAAAATTTTCGCCAGAATCAACAACGACCGTGACATCATTCGTCGACAGGTTGCAGGCGATTCTTTTGATCTTGATGCCGTCACAGACAGGTATGCAGACCTGTCGGCAAAACGCACGCCAGATGACCGGCTGTTCCTGTCGACACAAAAACGAAAAAAAGAACTATCCATGCTCTTTTTGCTCGACCTCAGCCTTTCCAGCGATGGCTATGCGCATGGCAACCGGATTATCGACGTTGAAAAACAGGTTTCCATATTATTTGGCGAAGTGCTGAGCGAATATGAAGTGGATTTTCAGATCGACGGTTTTTTTTCTAAAACGCGCAATTATACCAAATACCAACACCTCAAAACCTTCGATGAACCCTGGGAAAAAGCACGCTGGAAAATCGGGGCCGTTCAGCCTCAGGGGTATACGCGCATCGGTCCGGCACTACGTCATGCCACTTCCCTCCTGAAGCAACGCAAGACACGTAAAAAGTGGCTCGTGCTGCTGTCTGATGGCAAGCCCAATGACTATGACCGCTACGAAGGAAAATATGGCATTCAGGATGTCAAACAGGCATTGAGGGAAATGGGCATGGAAGGAATCAATAATTTCGCTATCGCCATTGAAGAAGAAGCCAAATATTACCTGCCACACATGTTTGGTGACAACCATTACAACATCCTTTCCGGCCCTGTTGAAATGATCCATTCCCTGGCTAAATTGTACAAAAGAATCCAACAGAAGTAAGTCATCGCACAGTATCAGGATGCCCCATTCAGAGTCCGGGAATTCCTATAACAGCAGGAGCGCCAGCGGCTGGCCCTTTGGTCATTGCACACCGGCTGTCCCCGCCAGGCCTTCGTACGGCCCACCATCCGGGCTATTGATCGACTCCATGGCCTTTTACCTGCTGTTTTCTATATCTCAAAATAATTTCACCTACAAAAGATAGTAATACTATCACACATGATTATCTTTGTAAACAATTATGGTAGAACTTCTGTCAAAAGTAAGCATTCGGGTAAACGAAAAAGTCTATCTCAAGGATCCCGAATCGAGTGAGTTGGGCCGAAAGATCGTGACCCGCAGCATTGACCTGATTGATGAAATGGGGTTTGAAAGCTTTACTTTTCGTAAATTGGGAATGGAAATCGGGTCGACGGAAGCCTCCATCTACCGCTATTTTGAAAGCAAACACCGGCTGTTACTTTACCTTACTTCCTGGTATTGGGGCTGGATGGAATACCGCCTGGTTTTTACACTGGCAAATATTCCCTCTGCCCGGGAGCGGCTCAGGCTTGCTATCGGCCTGTTGACCGATCAGGTCACCGAAGACAGTGATTTTTCACACATCAATGAGGTAAAATTGAGCCGCATTGTTATTGCTGAATCATCAAAAGCCTATCTCACCCGTGAAGTAGACCAGGAAAACAAGGAAGGGGCCTTCCTTGGCTATAAAAAGCTTGTCGCCCGCATCAGCACAATCATTATGGAAATCAATCCCGATTTCCGGTATCCGCACATGCTGGTTTCCACCGTGATAGAAGGGGCAAACCATCAACGTTATTTTGCGGATCACCTTCCCCGTCTCACCAATGTGATCGAAGGGGAAGACTCGATAGCAGAATTTTATAAGCAGATGGTTTTCAACACCATTAATCCCTAATCCATGATTCCTGGCATAAGCACTAAACTGAATATCCCGGTACAATCATGGCTACAAATTGGTAGTATGCTGCTTGTATTGTTGCTTGTTTTCGGTGAATTGCGCCAGCAACTAAAAGATATTTGGGATATCGATTCGATTGAATTGTCCGAAACGACGGAAAGTGAAACGGAAAGTGAAACAGAAGATGAGCTGGATGATTTTGTGTATGAGCTGTTTTCGTATGAATTTCGTCTCCAGGTAAAAAATTACAAAATGGCTGGAAAGCCGTCCTATTCCCATCGCCTTTTCAAGGATATCATTACCCCTCCTCCCGACACGGTCTAACGTTTATTCCGCCGACAAGCCCTTTGCTTGTCTTTTGCCAACCATCATTTTTTTACTAAATCCAGGTTATTCCCATGGGCAGGATGTGTCATAGCAAGCGCACATCCATCCCGTGCAACGCCTTTACCTAATTCAACCTTTTAATGAATACAAATGAAACCAAAACGGGGTTTTTCTCAAACCTCAAATATGACGCACCGGCAAGTATCATTGTTTTTCTGGTGGCACTCCCGCTCTGTCTTGGAATCGCACTGGCTTCCGGTGCCCCGCTTTTTGCGGGCATTATCGCCGGCGTGATCGGCGGACTGGTTGTGTCTTTGCTTAGTGGCTCCCCTTTGGGTGTCAGTGGGCCAGCTGCAGGTCTTGCCGTAATCGTCCTGACTTCCATTCAGGAATTAGGGGCTTTTGATGCGTTTCTTTATGCCGTAGTGGTGGCCGGTATCATCCAACTCATATTGGGATATTTCAATGCTGGTGTGATTGGCTACTTTTTCCCGTCAGCTGTTATCAAAGGGATGCTGGCGGGCATTGGGATCATTATCGTACTCAAGCAAATCCCGCACGCCTTTGGCTATGATAAGGATCCGGAAGGTGACCTGTCGTTTTTTCAACGAGACGGTCATACTACGTTAAGTGAGCTGTCCTACATGCTGGATTCGATAAATTTTGGTGCTGTTACGATTACCCTCGTTTCCCTGGCTATCCTGATCCTTTGGGAACGTCCATTTATGAAAAAGTACGCACTTTTTCAATGGGTGCAGGGACCCTTGGTAGCCGTGAGTTCCGGTATTGGCCTCGAATTTTTGTTTCGTGGCATCCCGGACTTTTCCCTGAGTGCCGAACAGGTGGTAAGCCTGCCAGTAGCGGAATCCGTATCCGGGTTTATTGGGCAGTTTTCTCTCCCGGACTTCAGTCAGTGGTCCAACCCGGATGTCTATCTGATTGCATTGACCATTGCCGTTGTGGCCAGTCTGGAAACATTGTTGTGCGTAGAAGCTACCGACAAGCTGGATCCACAAAAGCGGGTGACGCCTACAAACCGGGAATTGAAGGCACAAGGGGTAGGCAATATCCTGTCCGGGTTAATTGGCGGCCTGCCCATTACGCAGGTGATTGTGCGCAGCTCTGCCAATATCCAGTCGGGTGGACGTACCAAAGCCGCTGCATTCTTTCATGGTGCCCTCTTGCTTTTGTCCGTGATCTCGATTCCACATGTACTTAACCTCATTCCACTTGCCAGCCTGGCGGCCATCCTGCTGATGGTAGGCTACAAACTGGCCAAGCCGTCACTGTTTAGGCAAATGTACAAGATGAGCCGTTCCCAGTTTATTCCTTTTCTGGTAACCGTAACCGGTATCGTTTTTACTGATTTGTTGATCGGGATTGGATTGGGTATGGTCATTGCCATTTTTCATATTTTATGGAATAATTTCAAAACTCCCTATCATTTTGACCCGGCCAAATACGTAAAGGGCGAGCCTATTTACGTCCAATTATCTGAAAATGTAAGTTTTTTAAATAAAGCAAGCATACACCAGGCACTCATTCAGTTGCCCCGGCAGTCAGAGGTGATCATCGATGCGTCAAAGGCCAAAAGTATCCACCCGGATGTACAGGAGATTTTTGAAGATTTTATTCAACAGGCACCAAGCCGTGAAATCAAAGTGGAATGGAAGGAAATTGAAACTAGTCCTGACCATGATCCGGTGGAACAGTTTGGATACGTTGTAGCCGAATTGTCTGATTACCGAAAATAATCTGCCTGTATGTATAACCTTTAACAAAAGAAAAACATGGAAATAATATATGATAATGCGATAACACAAACACAAGTTTCACAAGCTGCGATAAGCCCGGCAAAGGCCATCCAAATACTCAAAGAAGGCAACGAGCGCTTTGTGAACAACAAAACCATCAAACGAGATATGAAGCGCCAGGTTGAACAGACGGCGGAAGGTCAATTTCCCTATGCCGTAGTTCTTAGCTGCATCGATTCACGGGTGCCCACCGAACTGGTCTTTGATCAGGGTATCGGCGATATATTCAATATCCGGATAGCAGGTAATTTTGTGACAAACGAAATTCTGGGCAGTATGGAGTATGCATGCAAAGTGGCAGGGGCCAAAGCCATCGTTGTGATGGGGCATACCGATTGTGGAGCAATAAAGGGAGCCATCAACAATGTGACGCTGGGCAACCTCACGGATATGCTCAACTACCTCAAACCTGCCGTTGAGGCCACGGAAGATGTTTATGCTGACCGGTCATCCACAAATGCGGCATTTGTCAACAGCGTGGCCGAACTCAATGTTAAGCTCTCCGCAAAGGACATCCTGGTCAAAAGTGAGGTGCTCAGGCGCATGTATGAAAATAAGGAAATAGAACTGATAGGCGGGCTGTATGAAGTTAAAACCGGCCGGGTTCAATTCATCAAATACGAGGCATAAAACTGATGGATGAGGGGCATGCATGCGTTTATCGGATTCATGCCCCTTTTTTCTTACACTCGGCCAATTGAAAAATCTTGTCAGACTGTTTGATACTGACGGAAGGGGGAGTTGCCTTTAGCAGAAAATTTCGGATGGCTGTTAATATGGGATTTTGAAGGTGGGCAATTTTTCCCAAAATCCGGCTTTTGGCTACAATATCATGCGCTTTTGCAATTCGCAGGCGTTGATAGTGGGCCAACGCCTCCGGATGTGTGGGGTACTGATCAAGACTCTCCGCAAGTACATAGGCATCTTCGATGGCCTGGCATGCACCCTGCCCCATATTGGGCGTAGTGGCATGAGCAGCATCACCCAGCAGGCAGACTCCCTCACGCACCCATGACGCTAAAGGGCGTAAATCCGAAATCCCGGTCACATGGATACTGTCGGCAGGGGTTAACGAGATCAGTTTTCCGATCAGGGGGTGATAGGTGCTGAAATGGCTGCCAATATCGTGTGTATCCCACCGGGGCTCCTTGCCTTTGTATTTTTTTACGGCAAACCAGTACACTTTATGACGGGAGATCGGCACGATCCCAAACCTGTCCCCTTTTCCCCAGGCTTCATTTAATTCGTGCTGAAAAGAGAAGGGAAGGGCATACTCAGTCATGCCACGCCAGCATAGTTGTTGGGCATTGCGGATAGTCCCATTGCCAAACCATAGGTGCCGTACGCTGGAGTGAATGCCATCTGCACCGATTACAAGCTCTGCAGTGGTAGACGAGCCATCCGTAAAGTCCAGTATATACCTACCGTCTTTTTCCGTAATAGCCGTTAGTTTTTTGTTCAGGTAACATTCGTGATCAGCCAGTCTACTGGCCAGAAATTGCTGTAAAAGACCACGGTGAATGGCTACATTTCTGACTCCATATTTTTCTTCAAAACCGGTCATCGACATTTTGGAAATTGGCGAGAGGTCCTTTTTTGTAATGTTGAGGGATGAAATGATGTTCCCGGCTTCCTCAATCTCCTGCCGTAGGCCCAGCTTTTCATAGACCTGCATGGCATTGTTTGCTAGGAGAATCCCTGCACCTACTGGTTTTATTTCGCTGGC
>JAOUOM010000107.1 GCA_029880385.1 Cyclobacteriaceae bacterium
AGGGTGCAAGATTTGTAAACAATCCGGCTGGGTGGAAATCGGCGGATCAGGTATGGTAGACCCCAATGTATTGGAAAGCTGTGGCATTGATCCGGATGTATACAGTGGGTTCGCATTTGGTATGGGAATTGAGCGGATTGCGATGCTCAAATATCAAATAGATGATATCCGCTTATTTTCAGAAAATGATATCCGTTTTCTTCGCCAGTTCCGCGGGGCCTGATCGTATTTAACCCAACAGCCGGGTAATGATGGCCTCTTCGGTGAGGCCTTCCGCTTCGGCCCTGAAATTGCGTACAATCCGGTGTCGCAATACGGGGATGGCAATTGCTTTTACGTCTTCTATATCGGGCGAGTATTTGCCCGTCAGCAGGGCGTTGCATTTGGCCCCAAGGATTAAAAATTGACTGGCACGTGGACCGGCACCCCACTCCAGGTATTCATTGGCCAGCCGGTCGGCCTTTTCAAAGCCAGGACGTGTTTTATGTACCAGTGACACGGCATATTCATATACATTGTCTACAACCGGAACCATACGCACCAATTCCTGAAATGCGATAATATCCTCTTTTGATATAATCGGACTGATATCTGTTTTCAGGCTGGAAGTTGTTTGTTTGACAATATCGATTTCGGACTGATAATCAGGGTAGGTAAGCTTGATCATCATCATGAAGCGGTCGAGTTGAGCCTCGGGAAGTGGGTAGGTACCTTCCTGTTCGATCGGGTTTTGAGTGGCCAGAACAAAAAAGGGCCGATCCAGTGGATAATGTTTGCCTCCGATTGTCACGGCATATTCCTGCATGCTTTCGAGGAGTGCCGATTGTGTTTTGGGAGGAGTTCTGTTGATTTCGTCGGCAAGGACAATATTGGCAAAAATCGGGCCTTTGCTAAAATTGAAATTTCGCTCCCGGTCGAGAGTTTCGGCACCCAGAATATCGGAGGGCATTAGGTCCGGTGTGAATTGAATCCGGTTAAATTCCAGACTCAACGTACGTGACAATGTCTGGATTAGCAGGGTTTTGGCCAAACCAGGTACCCCGACCAAAAGCGAATGCCCATTGCAAAACAGTGAAGTCAATAGCATCCGCACTACATTTTCCTGGCCTATGATGGCTTTGGAAATTTCGTTTTTCAGTTGGGTGTATGTGTGGAAGAGCCGGTCAGCTTCCTCTTTTGCATTCTGCGATTGGGCCATGGGTAATTATTTCATTAGGTTACAATAGTTGTATTCTTCATCGACATTGATAAACACATCCTCACGGGCTTTCTCAAACCATTCATTTAAGAGTTTTGCCCGTTTTTGGTTTAAGGCCGCCTGGGCTATTTTCTGGTAGTCATCTTTTAGGTTTGCCTGATGCGGCGGTACCCTGTGCTGGTAATACAATATGCGAAAGGCTGTGCTGCCATCTGATTCTGTATACCGGATCGGCTTGGTGATGTCACCTACTTTCATGGTATCAATGGTAAAGAAAATATTTGGGTCAAGTGACTCCACGGAAACTCGCAAACCTCCGTCATTGTCAGAAAAATACCCACCTGTCTGGGCAGTGGCTGCGTCATCCGAATGTTCTTTGGCCGCTGCGCGAAAGGTGATACTGTCGTTAACGATAAGTGTCCGCAGACTATCTAATTTTTTCTCTGCCAGCTCGATATCGCTGAGTGATGGTTTGGGTATGATCAGGATATGCCTGGTTTTAAAGGAATTTCCCCTTTTCTCCTGCAATTCGATCAGGTGATAGCCAAAGTCAGTCTTTACCGGCATGGATAGTTCCCCTACCGCAAGTGTCATGGCGGTGGCTTCAAATTCCGGTGCAAGTTCGCCCCTGCGATAAAAGGGCAGTTCCCCTCCTCGGGATGCCGAACCCGGGTCTTCGGAATAGAGCCGTGCAAAGTCAGCAAAGGATTCGCCCCGAAGGATTCGCCCCCGTATTTCGATCATCTGTTTTTCCACTTTGCTTAACTGTTCTTTTCCCGGCTTTGGCTGGCTTACAATTTGGCCAACCGTTACTTCGGTAGATATGTAGGGAAGTGAATCCTTAGGGAAAGAATTGTAAAATTTCCGCACTTCATTTGGTGTAACCTTGAGATCCGTGGTGATTTCGCTTTGCATACGCTGAACGATCATTTGTTCCTTTATCAGATCAAACAGTTCGCTTTCAAATTGTTCGTATGTTTTTCCGTAAAATTTTTCCAATTCTTCGATTGAACCAAGTTGTGAAATATTGTAATCCAGCCGTTGTTGGAGGTTGGCAGATACTTCGGCATCATCCACTTCTACCGAGTCGATTTCAGCTTTGGCCAGCATCATCTTGTTCACGACAAGGTTTTCAAGAATCTGACACTTCAGGTTGCCGCTGTTCATTTCACCCCTTGACAAATATTCGAGGTAGGCTTTTTCCAGGTCTGACTTGAGAACGATGTAATCATCAACTTTGGCGATTATTTTATCGATCACGATTTCCTGTTGGGCCATGGCAGGAACCAGGAGCAGGAAGAAAAAGACGTTAATTGTATATTTCAAAATTGTTTTGACTAAGTGCTTCATCGTAAATGGCTTTCTCCAGGTCTTTTTTTAGTGCAAGTTTACGTTTATTGATGATAATGTTTTCTATGTCGTCATAGATAAACGATATAGGGGAGATCTGATCTGATATTCTGTATTCAAGTATGCGCAAAAAATACAGGTAGGTTTCATCACTTGTTTCGCTGTACGAGGTACTGCGAAGGAACTGTGTCTTGTCAGAAATGTCCTTGAGGGGTGTAAGCTGGATGACTTCATCAAAATTGATCCATAGTGAATCGTCCAAAAAGCTTTTCATCCCGTATTGGCTGGCATAATCCTCCAGGTCTTTTTTGCCTGATGCCGGGAATGACCGGATGTTCCTCCTTAGCTGGGCAATTCCCGGGGCGGTTTTTGAAACCTGTACAAACAGGCATTTGACAATATTTTGTTTTAGGATAAAATTATCAGCCCATTCCCGATAATAGGCTTCAATTTCGGACTCGGGCACCTCCAGGTTTAGGTGCGAATTGATGTAATGTTTTTCAAATTCGTGTGCAATGAGGGCATAGCGGTAATCGAGGACTTTGCGTTCGATTTCAAGTTCATCAAATGCGATCTCTTCTTTTGCACGGTTTACCATCAATTGTTTTTTGATCCAGTCATTCACAAACTTGTCAATGAGTTTGCTGCTGTCTTCTTTGGATAGTTTGGAAGGGACAAGTCCAGTCAGTTCATCGTGGTACAGGTAGATGTCACCGGCACGCGCAACGGCAGTTCGTTCCGTGTTTCCTTTTTTCTTGACCAAAAGATCGCAAGAAGTCAGCAGGATGGTAAGGGCAAACAGGTAGTGGATTTTATTCAAAATTTCTTTACAAATTTTTTATAAGTGTGCAAATATTGTGATTCTTTTCGGTAGTGAATTCAATTTTGTCCATGATTCTTTTTACCAGCAAAAGACCAAGGCCGCCTTTGCGTTTGGAGGATACAATTTCATCGAGCGAGGGGGCATTGTATTTGGTGATGTCGAAAACGGTGCCATTGTCCCGGATAACGAATAAAATCTGGCTTCCGGGTGCTACGTCGATCCCGAGTTCCAAATGCTGTCCGGTATTGCACTGGTTGGCATGGATGATCAGGTTGGCACAAACTTCGTCTACAGCCAGCACAAGTTTGTGGGTTTCTATTTCATTGATCCCATAGGTGCTGAGCGTGGCGTTTACAAAATCACGGATCAGTGTCAGGTTGGTTTTACTGCATGATATGGTAATATTATGCTTCATTGATCAGGGCTAATGATTCTTCTTTGGTTGAGGTGATGGTTAATAATTCTTCGAGGCCCAGGATGGCAAAAACCTGCCGTACTTTTTCGGTCATGCCAAATAGGGCCATTTTCACACCTTTTTCCTTCATTTCTTGCAGATGGGCAATAAAAACCCCCAGTCCGGCCGACGAAATGTAGTCCAGTTTGTGAAGGTTGACCAGGATTTTATCCGATGCTTTAAAGGCCGATTCGAGGGCATTGTCCAGGTGTATGGAGGAACTGGCATCGACTTCACCCTTTATGACAATTTCCATGATGTTGTTTTCGGTATTCGATGTGATTTCTACCATTTTTTAGTTGAATTTAAGTATTACTATCGTGTAATCATCTTCAAGCTTCTTGCCTGCAAGAAACGCATATAGTTCAGAGATGATCCCTTCTTTTATTTTTTCGGGTTGCAGGCAAGTATACTTCAGGAGAGCTGTTTTTAGCCTTTCATCACCAAACTGCTGGTTGTCGGGGTTGGTTGCTTCTGTGATGCCGTCGGTATACAGCAGGAAAATATCACCCGGTGAATAATGAAAAGCATTACTATGAACGTATTTTTCATATTCGGAGTTTCTCACAATGCCCAGGCCCATCCCTTTGGTCTGGAAATCGAGGATGACTTGGTTTTTTTCCTGATAAATGATGGCAGGGCAATGCCCGGCCCGAACATAACGAACCAATTTTTCTGTTGTGTCTATTTCAAAATAACTGGCCGTGATGAACGAAGACTTTTCTAAACAGCGGCTTAAGGCATCATTGGCTTTGATCATAAATTCGGCCGGCTCAATGCCAGGTTGTGAAAGGCTGTGGAAGATCCCTTTCATCTGCGCCATGTTAAATGCGGCCGAGGTTCCTTTGCCCGAAACGTCCCCAATGATCAGGCCGTGCCTGCCCTGTCCATGATCGATCATGTCGTAGTAATCGCCCCCTACTTCGTCAGCTGCCATGGAAAAGGCCATGATATCAAATGACGCATTATTGCTTAGCTGTTGGGGCAACAGACTTTTTTGAACAGTCTTCGCGATTTTCAATTGTTCTTTGTACCGTTCGTTTTCGATGGCATCATCCAGCAACCGGGCATTTTCAAGCGTAATACTGGCCTGGTTGACAAATGTGGTAATGATGTTCACCATTTCCCTGTTAAAGGCATCGGATACCTCCTGGAGCAAAACAAGTGAGGCGATTTGTTCATTTTTTACCAGGATAGGAAGGGCAAAAATGGACCGGAAGGTACCCTTTGAAAGGCTGGAAAAATTTTTTTGCTGGTTTAGCCCGGCTGTGAACCTCAGGTTGATGATGCGGTGGATGTTTTCATTTGGGCTTGTTTCTTTTAAAAGGGCCACCTCGGCCGCATCAATGTTTCGGGTGATGAGTTTATTCCCGTCACTTTGAGCCACCTCGATCCATGCGGCATCAGCAAAAACCGCACTCATGGAGCTGTCAATAAGTATTTCATAGGTCTCCATTTCACTTTGACCGGCAGGCACCGATTGGCTTAGCTTCTGGAAATCTACTGCTTCTTTCAGCTTTTGCTCAAATACCGAGGAAGTTGGCAGGTTGAACAGGGTGACCAACACGGCAATCAGGGCATAGATAAAAATGAACAATAGTATGGCACCCACAAACACATGATCCAACAGGTCATTGGTAAGTAGTCCCGTTGAGGAATACGTAGTGAGGTTCAGGAAAAAATGATACAGATAGATGCCCGACAAAAGGATGAAAAGGATGCTTTTCCATTTTTGCCTGAAATTGAGATAGGCAATCCATTTCAAATTGAACGAAAGCACTACAGAAAAAGTGGAGAGAAATACCAGGGCTACATTGAACATGAGCGATTGCAGCTTGTGCCCCATAAAATCAAAAATAAGGGCGAGGTACAAGGCGTATTCAAAGAAGTTCCATAGCTGGATCAGGTTTTTTGTTTTCTGATACAGGATCAGCCGCTTCCACACGACAAACGTGGAAATCACGTATACGATCACCAGCCCAACGTACAGGTGGTAGAAAAAATTGACGGTGACCGGATTTTTTATAAAGCCAGTTTGAGAAAACAGGTTAAAGATAAGTCTGAGTAGCAGCGAAACAACGGTGGTACCCAGGCCGGTAAGGAATACCCGCCAGAGCAATTCCATAAAATTGATACTTTCTGCTTTGGTAATAAGGTACCTGTAGTAGAAAAGCGTGGAGAGGATAAACATCGTGAGGAATACCTGTGGCAATAAATCCACGAAGGTCTCTGTCATCCGGTGTTTTTTCAGGAAAATAAAGTACAGGTCAGAAAAGCTGTATAAAAGCCACGACAATACCCCAAGGATAAAAATGATCCGGATTTTTGTTTTTTTCGACATTCAAAAAGTACCGTCGTACGTTGAAGTGTGGCCTAAAATTAAAAAAGCCATCGAAATGACCGATGGCTTTTCATGTGCAATTTATGAATTTTTAACGTCTGCTGTAATTTGGGGCCTCACGGGTTACCTGTACATCGTGCGGATGGCTTTCGGCAGCCCCTGCATTTGTTATTTTTACAAATTTGGCCTCCTTCAAATTCTGGATATCACGGGCACCACAATAACCCATTCCGGCACGTAGCCCACCGATCAATTGATAGAGAACTTCACCTACCAGGCCTTTGTAGGGTACACGACCTACAATGCCTTCCGGCACAAGCTTTTTGATATCATCTTCGGCATCCTGAAAATAGCGATCCTTCGAGCCATCTTCCATTGCCTCTACGGAGCCCATACCCCTGTAAGTTTTGAATTTACGCCCTTCGTAAAGCACGACTTCACCCGGTGCTTCGTCGGTACCGGCCAATAGTGAACCGATCATGACGGTACTGGCACCCCCGGCGATGGCTTTGACCACATCACCGGAAAAACGGATACCCCCGTCGGCAATAATGGGAACACCCGTATCTTTTATGGCTTTGTAGGCCTCATATACGGCTGATAATTGGGGCATGCCT
>JAOUOM010000108.1 GCA_029880385.1 Cyclobacteriaceae bacterium
TTCGGCCTATCTACCCAAAGGAGAGCGGATCAATATCCTTTCAAAAAATGGCAAAATTATGGATATCGCCCGTGCAGTCGACCTGCCCAACATCAAAGCCATCAGCAAAATCGTGAAAAAGTATTACCTGTGCTGGCCCAAAGATGTATCTTTGGGGGTAGATATTAATGCATTATAGATAACTCAATGGAATTTACGGCCGAACAAATTGCTGCGCTACTGGGAGGGAAACTGGAAGGAGACGGAAACCAACGGGTACATACCCTGCAACCCATCGAATCGGCCCTGGAAGGCAGTATCACCTTCTTGTCCAATCCAAAATACGAACCTCATCTATACACAACCCAGGCTTCCATTGTAATTATCAGCCAGCAACTGGAGTTGAAAAAGGCCGTCACGGCTGCTGTCATACGGGTGGAAAACCCCTACGCCAGTTTCACGGCATTGCTCGAAGAATATCAAAAGCTGATCGCATTTCAGAAAACCGGCATTGAGTCACCCTCCTTCATTCACGAATCGGCACAACTGGGCCGGGAAACGTATGTTGGGGCCTTTGCCTATATCGGCCAAAACGTAAAAATCGGTAATCAGGTAAAAATTTACCCGCATGTCTACATTGGCGACAATATTACCATCGGGTCAAACACCATCCTCTATCCCGGAGCTAAATTGTATAGCGGCACAAAAATCGGCAGCTATTGCACCATTCAGGCAGGGGCCGTGATCGGTAGTGACGGATTTGGCTTTGCCCCACAGGAAGATGGCTCCTATAAGGCAATTCCCCAGCTTGGCAATGTGGTTATCGAAGACCATGTGGACATTGGGGCCAATACGGTGATTGACTGTGCCACATTTGATTCAACCATCATACGAAAAGGCGTAAAACTTGACAACCTGATCCAAATCGCGCATAATGTGGAAATCGGGGAGCACACGGCCATTGCCGCCCAATCCGGAATAGCTGGTTCAGCAAAAGTTGGCAAACAATGCATTATTGGCGGACAGGTAGGTGTGGCTGGCCATATCCAGATTGCCAACCGTTCCAAAATACAGGCCCAGTCGGGTATTTCAAAAGCAAATATTGAAGGGGGGGCCTGGTATGGTTCGCCCGGAATAGAATACAGCAATTATGTACGCTCGTATTCCATCTTCCGCAAACTGCCGGACGTAATGAAACGCATTGAGCAACTTGAGGAAAAAATCCTAAATTTGCCGACCAAAGAATAATGAATGAAAATATACCAGCAAACAGTAAAAAATGCTGTCACTGTTTCCGGCATAGGTTTACATACAGGGGTTGTGAGTACCATGACCTTTATGCCTGCCAAGCCCAATTCGGGAATAAAATTTCAGCGGATCGACCTTGAGGGAAAGCCAATCGTAGCGGCCGACGTTGACAATGTGGTGGATACATCAAGAGGGACTAGTATTGAAGAAAACGGTGCAAGAATTAATACCGTAGAACATGTCCTGGCTGCTCTGGTAGGGCTCGAAATAGACAATGCCCTGATCCAAATAGATGGTCCAGAACCCCCTATTATGGATGGGAGTTCGCGGCAGTTTATGGATGCAATCCTCAAAGAGGGCATTGAAGAACAAAACGCCCAGCGCAATTTCTTTGAAGTACCGGAAAGTATCTTTTTTCAGGACAAGGCCAAAGACATTGAACTGGCAGCCCTTCCTTTGGATGATTACCGTGTCACGGTAATGGTCGATTATAATTCTTCGGTTTTGGGCAGCCAGCACGCTTCCCTCAACAGCCTGGCAGATTTTTACACCGAAATCAGTGATTCCCGTACTTTTTGCTTTTTGCATGAAGTAGAGCAGCTCTATAAACAAAACCTCATCAAAGGAGGAGATATCAGTAATGCCATTGTCATTGTGGACAGGGCCGTACAGGAAGGTGAGCTGGATCACCTGGCAGAACTGCTGAAAAAACCAAAAATTGAAGTCAAAAAAGAAGGCATCCTCAATAATGTGGAGCTTCGGCACAAAAACGAACCTGCCCGGCACAAGCTCCTCGACGTACTGGGCGATCTGGCACTGGTAGGCCGTCCCCTCAAGGCACAAATACTTGCGGCAAGGACAGGACATGCTTCCAACGTAGCCTTTGCAAAGAAGCTAAAACGCCTGATGGAAGAGACAACACAGACAAACATTCCCCAGTACGACCCGAAGTTGCCCCCTGTACTGGATATTAATAAAATCGCCAAAATCCTTCCCCACAGGTATCCGTTTTTGCTGATCGACAAAATTTTCCACCTGGACGACCAGCAGGTAGCCGGTGTAAAAAATGTAACATTCAATGAGCCCTTCTTTCAGGGCCATTTCCCGGGCAACCCGGTCATGCCGGGCGTATTGCAGGTAGAGGCCATGGCCCAAATCGGTGGGATTCTTGCCCTAAATTCCGTACCCGATCCTGAAAATTACTGGACCTACTTCCTGGGTATTGACAATTTTAAATTCAGGAAAATGGTATTTCCGGGTGATACCCTGGTTATGAGACTCGAACTCCTTGCGCCTATCCGAAGGGGTTTTGTGAAAATGAAAGGAGCAGCCTATGTAGGCAATACACTTGTTTGTGAAGGAATAATGACCGCTGTAATTGTACGAAAAGACGCATGAGCCAAGCCAATACTTTTATCCACCCGGATGCCAAAATAGGTAAAAACGTAACGATTTCACCTTTTGCATACATTGACAAAAATGTCGAAATCGACGATGACTCCTGGATTGGCCCAAATGCCTGCCTGTGGGAAGGAAGCCGGATCGGAAAAAATTGTAAAATCTATTCAGGCGCACAGATTTCCTGTGTTCCGCAGGATCTGAAGTTCGAGGGGGAAGAAACCCTTACCTTCATTGGCGACAACACATCCATTCGCGAATTCGTCACGATTTCACGGGGCACCAGCGATCGTAACGAAACACGGATTGGCAGCAATTGCCTGTTGATGGCGTATGTGCATATTGCGCATGATTGCCTGCTGGGCGATCATTGTATCCTGTCAAATTCCGTACAGGTAGCCGGCCATGTGACCATCGGAAACTATGCCGTACTTGGAGGTACTGCAGCTGTCAGGCAGTTTGTTCGTATCGGTGCCCACACCATGATCGCCGGTGGCTCACTGGTCAGAAAAGATGTCCCGCCCTTTGTTTCGGCAGCCCGCGAACCCCTGGCCTACAGTGGTGTGAACGCCATAGGCCTGAAAAGACGTGGCTTTACCATCGAAAAGCTCAATGAAATCCAGGAAATTTACCGCACGATCTTTCTGAGCGAATTCAATACCACTCGGGCCGTAAACAAAGTAACGGAAGAATTTCCTGCTACTCCACTTCGCGACGAAATACTGGACTTTATCCGAAACTCCGAGCGCGGTATCATGAAAGGGATGGAATAAGCCATGGATATTCGGCTAGACAAGCTTTCAAAACGGTTTAAAAAAGAATGGATAGTCAAAGGGCTTACCCTGGAAATTCCAGCAAAAACGTCGCTGGCCATCACCGGAGCAAATGGCAGTGGAAAAACCACCCTGCTCAAAATCATCAGTTCCTACATGGATGCCACAAGCGGGCAGGTAATATTTCACGATAAGGAAAAGGAAATACAAAAGGAAACGGCACTTTCCCAAATTTCCTATGCTGCCCCCTATATCAACCTCATCGAGGAAATGAGCCTGAAAGAACACCTGGATTTTCATTTCAGGTTTAGAAAAAATCTGTTGCCCCTCACGGAAATTGCCCGTCGCTCGGGATTGGAAAAGGCAGTAAACAAGCGGGTCAGTGAGTTTTCTTCCGGAATGAAACAACGCTTAAAACTGGCACTTGCCATTTTCAGTGAAAGCAACTTACTGCTGCTCGATGAGCCCACTTCCAACCTGGATGAATATGGCATAAAGTGGTACCAGGAAGAAATCAGGGAAATACTTGGCACCAAAACCATACTTATTGCCAGCAATCAGCGTTACGAATATGATTTTGTCCAACAAATCCTGACCATTACGGATCACAGGTAATTTGAAAATACCCCTCAACGGATATAACAAATTCATAAAAAACTTATATTTTTGATAAACAACAACGAAGTTCTTAATCGAAACCAACAACCATACGTATGAAACATTTCCGAAACCTTGCAACCATGTTGGCTATTGCCATATTGGTGATTTTTTCAAGTTGCAATAAAAAAAGGGGAAGCGATCCGGAACCACAGGGCAAAGCCACTTCCGAGGAACTTACCTTTGGCACATGGGTCCCAAAGACCGGTGGGATAACCAATAATGGAACACCCAGGGATGAATGGGTTGGTTTTACACTCAAATTCACAGCAAATACAACTGCCTATGATGGTGGAAGCTACACATCCGGACCACTCCCTCAGATCACCGATATAGACCGGGTATGGAAAACCAGCGGTACCTGGGCATTTGGAAAAAACGGGGATCAGCTGATCCTGGGTACCATCTACCGCGACAATGACTTGTCCATTCCGGTTGCCATTACCGTTTCCTCTGCCAATGGAGGCACATTACGTATGGAATTTACCGTACCGGTACTTGGCGCAAGGACTGCAGGTATTGAAGGTACCTGGGTATTTGACATGATACTGCAATAAATATCAAAACTTATCGAAAAACAGGATAGGATAGTGTAAAAGCTATCCTATTTTTGTGCTTAGGAATGAAGTATTTCGATCAGGATAAAAATTACATACTCAAGCAGGTACAAAAGGACCTGACGGAGCAATTGTGCCGCAGACTGATCCAGCTGACAATCGAGAGTTTCCAGCGAATCGAAAATCCCCTGGGGCTCGAAGACGATTTCATCATTGAACTCAAAAAAACCAAGGCCTACAACCTTCGCTTCATTGAAACGTCATACGAAAAACTGAGCGTGATTTACCGGTATTTAAATGCCAACAATCAGCTTGAATTTATATGGGACGGTCGATCGCATTATGAAAAATACATCGATGACTGGACCGAAGCATTCGAAAACTGGATTCGGAACATGGGGTACAACCCTTCGTTTAACCGGATCATCATCAAAGGAGCCATTCTCTATAGTGACTCAAATCAGGAGTTTTTGCGGCAGCAGCTTCAACGTTTTATCAGCAACTTCTTTGCAATAAAACTACCCGCAAAAACCAAAAAGAAAGTAAAATCACGAAAGTCTGCCTGAAAAGGTCAGTTTCCATACGCCCTTATTTCAACCATTTCAGTTTTACTTTACACGACGAAATCAATAGGTATTTGGTAAAAATTCCGGAATTTCATTCCGTAGCCGACAAAACAAGTTCAATTTTGCACTTTCATCATTCAACATTTACAGCTGGCGAAAATGATTGACACAATTAACAGGAACACACCTGTTTCGAAACAGGCATTGATAGAAGGGATCTTACAGTTAAAAAAAGAAAAAAATGCAGTCCTGCTGGCTCACTATTACCAGGATCCTGACATACAGGATGTAGCCGACTATGTGGGCGACAGCCTGGGGTTGTCACAGCAGGCCGCTGCTACCGATGCCGACATCATCGTATTTGCAGGTGTCCATTTTATGGCAGAAACAGCCAAAATCATCAACCCGTCCAAAAAAGTCCTTCTCCCGGATGTCACCGCCTCCTGTTCATTGGCCGAATCCTGCACGCCCCCCGGTTTTGCTCAATTCCTGCATGCCAACCCGGATCATGTGGTCATTTCATACATCAATTGCTCCGCCGAAATCAAGGCGATGAGCGACATAATCTGTACATCGGCCAATGCAGAAAAAATCGTCAATTCCGTCCCTGCCGGTCAGCCCATCATTTTTGCGCCTGACAAAAACCTAGGTGCTTACATCATGAAAAAAACCGGAAGGGAAATGCTGCTTTGGGATGGTGCCTGCATCGTACATGAAGCTTTTGCCATAGACAAAATTCTGACATTGCGCAATGAACATCCGGATGCGAAATTTATCGCGCATCCTGAATCGGAAGAAAATATCCTCAAAGTAGCCTCCTACGTGGGATCCACTACCGGTATGATCAATTTTGCCAAAACCAATCCGGCCAACAAATTTATCGTGGCCACTGAAGCCGGGCTGTTGCACCAGATGCAAAAAGAAGTACCGGACAAAATCCTTATCCCCGCCCCTGCCGAAGAAGACAACAACTGTGCCTGTAGCGAGTGTGCCTTTATGAAGGTAAACACCCTGGAAAAATTGTACCGGTGCCTGTTAAATGAACAGCCTGAAATCACCATGCCGGAAGAACTCCGCTTAAAGGCCCTCAAACCCCTCGAACGGATGCTCGAACTTTCCCGCTAATCACCGATGTACACGTTTGACTACCTTGTTATCGGATCAGGTGTGGCAGGCCTTTCCTACGCACTTAAAGTAGCGCAAAACCAACCGGATGCCCGTATCGCCATCGTCACCAAAGCAGGCGAAAGCGAATCCAATACCAAATATGCACAGGGAGGAGTGGCAGTGGTTCTCGATCAACTGCTCGATTCATTCGAAGAACATATCGAAGACACACTCAAAGCCGGTGACGGACTGTGCGATCCCGATATTGTACGACTGGTGGTCACGGAAGGGCCGGAAAGACTAAAAGAGTTGATCGAATGGGGAGTGGATTTTGATGAGAAAACCGAAGGTACATACGACCTGGGCCGTGAGGGCGGTCACTCCAAAAACAGGATCCTGCACCACAAAGACATTACAGGGCTTGAAATCGAGCGCACACTC
>JAOUOM010000109.1 GCA_029880385.1 Cyclobacteriaceae bacterium
GCGGATTGTGTTTTTGCTTGCAGGTGCGATTTGCATCGGTATGGCCCTGGACAAGACCGGATTGGCGGCTGACCTGGCCATGGGGCTGACCCAAACCATAGGTAGTTATGGGCCCGTAGCCGTGATTGCGGGGCTGTACCTGGTCACCTCTCTCATGACTGAATTAATGTCCAATACCGCCACTGCGGCGTTGTTTACCCCCATTGCAATTGCCACGGCCAATCAATTGGAGCTAAGTCCGACACCCTTTTTGGTAACGGTCATGCTTGCGGCATCGGCAAGCTTTATGACACCCATTGGTTATCAGACAAATGCCATGGTATATATAGCCGGTCAGTACAGGTTTATGGACTTCCTGAAAATAGGTATATGGCTCAATTTGCTTCTATGGTTGGCTGCTGTTTTGTTAATCCCGTTGTTTTACCCGTTTTAGGATTTAAGCTGGTATTTTTTGCCCGGTAGTGATTTGATTAATCCACGAAACTCAAGGTTGAGCAATAGCGACGCCAGTTGATTGATCTGAAGCTGGCATTTCCAGGCTATTTCATCGATGGGATAACCTTCCTTTTGTCGGGCCAGTAACTGAACAATTTTTTTCTCATTTTCATTTAACCCGCTATAGTCAGGTTGGGCAGGCAGGTTGCTTGTTGGCTCTTTGTCCCAGTTGAGGTAGGTCACAATATCATCTGTCTGCGTATAGATGAGTGCTTTTTGTTTGTTAATCAGTTCATTACAGCCTTTTGAAAATTCCTGGTCGAGATTTCCGGGTACCGCAAAGACCGGCAGGTTGTATGAATCGGCCAGGTTGGCAGTTATCAGGGCACCTCCTTTACTGGCTGCTTCTATCACGACCGTGGCATCCCCCAATCCGGCAATGATCCGGTTTCGGGCAGGGAACAGGTGTGAATCTGGCTGTGTACCGGGAGGGTTTTCGGAAATCAGCCCACCATTTTCCTCCATCTTTCGGGCTATTCGTTCGTGGATTTTCGGATAAATTTTATCCAGGCCACCGGCCAGTACACCCAGGGTTGGCATGCCCAAATTCAGGCTATGGCGATGTGCTTCAATGTCGATACCGTAGGCAAGTCCGCTGATCACCAAAGGTGCGTAATCACGCAGTCCCGTCAACATCAGTTCCGTTGCATTCTTTCCATACTCAGTGGCCCTTCGTGTACCAACCACGCTGATGGTACGCAGGGCATTGAGGTCTGCGTTTCCGGTTTTAAAGAGTGTTGCCGGACTGTCGGGCAGTTGTTTCAGGCGGTTGGGGTATTCGGCAGATGTGTAGGGGAGTATCCGTATATTTTTCTTTTCGCAATCCGATACTATTTTTTCAGCAGTAGCCAATGTCGTCTTGCTCAGGATGGACGTGACACTTTTTTCACCGATTCCCGGTACACGTAGCAGGTCTTTTTTTGTTTTGGTAAAAACCTGTTCGGCAGATCCGCAATAGCTAATGAGGTATTTTGCGTTGTTATGGCCAACGCCTGGTACTAACTGAAGTGCGACATGACTGACCATGTCGGTGGTCATGAAGGTAGTTCGTCCTTTAGGTGGGCGAGGAAATTGCGTATGTTGCGCAGGGAGTTGATCAGGTCTATTTTATCTGAGGCTTCATCCACGCCGTTTTTTATAAAGTCACGGGCTCCTTGTAAGGTATATCCCTTTTCTTTGACCAGGTGAAAGATCAATTTGATGTTTTTGATATCTTCTGTCGTAAACTGCCGGTTTCCTTTTCTGTTTTTCTTGGGTTTTATATTGTCGAATTCACTCTCCCAAAAGCGAATAAGGGATGTAGCCACACCTAACTCATCCGCTACTTCGCCAATGGTGTAGTATTTTTTTTCTATTTCCTTTTCTTTGTACGGCATTTTCTCAATTCAGCGATGAAGATAGATAATTCTTCCTGAATCATCAATGGAAATTTCATTTTCGGGAAAATCAATTTGTGATAATTCACGCATCGTATTGGCGGCCCTTTTTTTGTCGTCTTTCAGTGGTCCTGCCACCTTGTCCTGTATAAAGGAATGAATTTGGCCGGAAATAAATTTACCTTCCCCATCGATCTGTATATCCAGTATAGGCGCATAACCTGTCGGCCCGCTGATGTTAAATCGTCCGTAGGTTAAGAAATTACCCAGGCTATAGGCGATCAGGCGATCGTTGTATAACTCCACGGCCCGCACCACATGCGGGCCATGCCCGAGGAGGATATCAGCACCATTATCTATCATGGTATGGGCAAATTCGTACACGTTTCCCCTGTCTTCGCCAAAGTAATACTCACGTTTGCGTGTCACATGCTGGTTTTTTGAACCTTCTCCTCCTGCATGAAAGGAAACCACGACAAAATCAGCAAGTGAATCCAGTTTTTTCACAATTGAAATTGCCTGATCGGTCTGGTGCAGGCTTAGTGTTCCGCGGTTAGGGGCAAAGGCAACAAAGCCAATGGTCATTCCTTTTTTCCGGATCAGGGTATAGGGCTGTTCTGTGGATCCGGCATGGGCGATACCCAGTGAATCCAGCATGCGTTTTGTGTTTTTTCTTCCGGTCACCCCAAAATCATTGGCATGGTTGTTTGCCGTGCTCAACAGGTCAAACCCATTTTCCTTGTATTGAAAAGCCAGGTAGTCGGGTGTGCGGAATACATAGCAAACATCAGGGTTTTTGCATTCTTTTTGTTCGCCTCCTTCCGTAAGTATCGCACCTTCCAGGTTGCCAAATGTCAGGTCTGCGGAGCGAAGCAGACCGCCGGCCGCCGACCACAATTGATAACCGCTATCGGCGGGCAGGTAATGAGGGGATGGAAAATTTGTGCCCATCATCATATCACCTACAGCCATTAGCCGGATACTATCCCTTTTTACCGGATGTAGGGAAATCAGGACTTCCTCCTCAAGGCTTGATAACGTGTCACCCGTTGATGTGAGGAAATAGGGAAGTTCGCGAACCGGTGACTCCGTGACTAACGTGTCTGGGGCTGGTATGACGGCTGCCTGCGGGGTAGTAGCGGCGATACGTCCAGTCCTACAACCCGACAGCAAGGCTAGGAACGGAACCAGAAAGAGGAGTGTTTGGATATTTTTTTTCATAAAAAAAGCCAGGCTTAATTGCCTGGCGAACTTACAAGGTTTTGGTTGTATTAATAGGAACCCATTGCCTGGTTTTCGATAGAAGACAAGCGTAGGATTTCTTCATACTCTTCCTCGCTCAGGTCTTTACTGAAATAATGCACGGGATCTACTTTTTTGCCATTCAAATGTACTTCGTAATGCAGGTGAGGGGCAGTGGATTTACCTGAATTTCCGGAATACCCGATCAGGTCACCGCGTTTTACCCGTTGCCCTTTTGTTACCAGTTGTTTGTTTAGGTGGGCATATTTGGTCACATAACCAAAGCCATGGTCTATTTCAATCTGACGACCGTAGCCGGAAATGCTGTTGTGAACAAGTTTGACAGAGCCGTCACCCGTTGCGTAGACAGGGGATCCTATTTCAATCGAAAAGTCAACGCCATCGTGCATACGAGGTGTTTTAAATACAGGATCAATGCGGTATCCATAACCCGATGAAAGCCTTTTGAGCTCTTTGTTTGATACAGGCTGGATTGCCGGCAGTGAAGCCAGCAACGCTTCTTTGTTTTTGGCCAATTCGATGATGTCATCATACGATTTGGTCTGGATATACATTTGTTTGGTCAGTTTGTCCAGGCGCTGATGATTTTTAATGATCAGTTCTTCCCTTTCCAAACCTTCGTCCATCATCTCTTTGTAGCGGTTTGCTCCCCCTGTACCTGCATTTCTGATTTCTGCCGGGACAGGATCAACGCCAAAAATCACCCGGTAGATGTTGTCATCCCGGTCAGATAATGACTGTAACATTTGTTCGGCTTCGTCCATGTCCTGCGCCAGTAGATCATAGTAGAGTTGCATTTCAGCATTTTCCTTCCGTAGTAATGCCTCCTCAGGGGATTCAAAATACTTGATGTAGAAAAAGAAAATACCGATTGAGAGGATCAGGGCGACGGTAAGGAAGCCAAGCGAATTAAATACGATATCCCACGAAGAAACTTTAATTCGCTCGTATCTGCACGACTCAGTGTCGTAATAATACTTTATTCTTGCCATTGGTTTTTATAGCGGTAATTTTGCCAAAAATGTTTCTGGTGGTTGGCTAGTTTTCACTGCAAACTTATTTGATTACATTTTTTTATCCAAATGTTGAATTTTCAGTCAGTTAGAAGTTTACGATTTTGATGGAGTCTAAAGTTATTAGAAAGAAGTTTCTGGAATTCTTTGAAGGCAAAGGACATAAGGTAGTGCCCTCGGCCCCAATAGTGGTCCAAAATGATCCTACGTTGATGTTTACCAATGCGGGGATGAACCAGTTTAAAGATTATTTTTTAGGAAATAAGCAGGCAGAATGGAAGCGGGTGGCCGATACACAAAAATGTTTGCGTGTCTCCGGAAAACATAATGATTTGGAAGAAGTGGGTTTCGATACCTATCACCATACCATGTTTGAAATGCTGGGCAACTGGTCATTTGGCGATTATTTCAAGAAAGATGCCATTGCGTGGGCCTGGGAGTTGCTGGAAGGGGTTTTCGGACTCCCGAAAGATCGTATGTATGCCACCGTATTTGAAGGGGATGCGGGTGAAGGACTGGCCCCGGATGATGAGGCCCGGGACTATTGGAAAAATTATTTGCCCGAAGAACGGGTTTTGAATGGATCCAAAAAAGATAATTTCTGGGAAATGGGGGATACGGGGCCGTGTGGTCCTTGTTCCGAAATCCATATTGACCTGCGGCCCCAGTCAGAAGTAGATAAAATACCCGGTCGGGAACTTGTAAATAGAGACCACCCACAGGTTGTGGAAATCTGGAACCTCGTCTTTATTCAATTCAACCGGATGTCGGATGGTAAACTGGTGGGACTCCCCGACAAACATGTTGACACGGGGATGGGGTTTGAACGGCTGGCAATGGCCATCCAGGGCAAACAATCCAACTACGATACCGATGTTTTTCAACCCATGATCCAGGAAATAGCCCGTCGTGCCGGGGTGGCCTATGGCGATAATGAAAAAACCGATATCGCCATTCGCGTAATTGCCGACCACATCCGCGCCATTTCCTTCACCATTGCCGACGGACAACTTCCGGGCAATGCCAAAGCCGGCTACGTTATCCGACGGATTCTACGGCGGGCGGTTCGCTATGGATATACTTTCCTGGGCTTTAACCAGCCATTTTTAACTGAACTGGTTCCGGTATTGGCACGGCAGTTTGAAGATACATTTCCCGAACTCATGCAACAAAGCGAGTTTGTAGGCCGGGTGATCCGTGAAGAAGAATTGTCGTTTCTCCGTACCCTTGAAAACGGGTTGAAGCGGTTTGATTTATTGAAATCCGAAATCAAAAACAAAGTAGTGGATGGCACTTCTGCCTTCGAACTGTACGATACCTATGGGTTTCCGGTCGACCTGACCTCACTGATAGCCAGGGAAAATGGATTTTCGGTGGATATTGAGGGTTTTGAAAAAGAAATGAAGGTACAGCGTGAGCGATCGAAAAGTGCAGCCAGACAGGAAGCAGGCGATTGGGTGACCGTGCATGCGGATGCCGCCGAAAATACGTTTATTGGCTATGATCACACCCAGTCGGCCAGCCGCATCCACAAATACCGAGAGGTGAACCAGAAAGGAAAGTCGTTTTTTCAGTTGGTACTGGATCAGACACCTTTTTATGCCGAGAGTGGTGGACAGGTAGGCGACAAGGGTTGGCTGTCCGCGGAAAATGAAAAAATCAATGTTTTTGATACGAAAAGGGAAAACGACCTCATCATACACTATGTCACAAAGCTGCCGGCCAATCCCGAGCAGACATTTACGGCCCTTGTGGACGAGGATAAACGACGAAAAACCCAAAACAACCATAGCGCAACACACCTGCTCCATGCAGCCCTTCGTCAGGTACTGGGCAGTCATGTCCAGCAGCGAGGGTCATTGGTGAATGATGAAACCTTACGTTTCGATTTTTCTCATTTTTCAAAAATGACGGAAGAAGAACTGGCGGATGTGGAGCGGATCGTCAATCAGAAAATCAGGGAAAATATCGTTCTTGACGAGCGCAGGAATGTACCCATTGACGAGGCAAAAAATATGGGTGCCATGGCCTTGTTTGGAGAAAAATATGGCGATTTTGTACGTGTGGTCACTTTCGATCGGGCATACTCTGTGGAGTTGTGTGGCGGTACACACGTAAAGGCCACCGGTCAGATCGGTTATTTCAAATTAACCGCTGAGTCATCCGTGGCAGCAGGTGTGCGGCGGATTGAAGCATTGACAGCAGATGGAACCGAGCGGTTTTTTAATGAAAAAATGGCTACACTGACGCAGATTGATGAATTGTTGAAAAACCCGAAAGATCCTGTACGGGCCATTGCCCAGCTACTGGAAGAGCGTCAGGCACTTTCCAAGGAACTGGAAGCTTTACATAAGGGTAAGGCGGGTGAATTGAAAAAAGAGCTGCTCAGTCGTATCCAACCGCATGGGGCATTGAACCTGATCCTCTTCAAAGGGGCGTTCCCGGATGCCGATTCAATCAAAAACATGGCCTTTGAGCTAAAAAATGAAGTAGAAAACCTGGTATTGGTTTTGGCGGCTGACCTTAAATCCAAGCCGTTCCTTACCGTAATGCTTGCCGATT
>JAOUOM010000110.1 GCA_029880385.1 Cyclobacteriaceae bacterium
GGAACCGTTTGAAATTGTGGGAGGCATTCCAGCTCATCATATTCGGTTTAATACTCAACATAAGGATTTTAAAAAATGAAAATCCTTCATATATCCAACTGGTATCCAAGTCCTGATGCGCCGCATAGGGCTCTTTGGATCAAAGATCAAATTGAACTAATGAAGGGGATTGCTGACTATGAAGTCTGGCATGTTGAGGTTATAAATAAATCGCCGGTAGGTTTGAAAACCACCCGGTTGTCCGAGACAGAAAACAGTCTCATCTTGTCTTTCCCAACGGGAAGGTGGTTTTTTATTGAAATACTCTCTTTTTGGTTACTGGTTTACCTGTTCTTTTTGAAACTTAGCCAAAAGGGATTTTCACATATCCATTTCCATATTGCCTATCCATTACTGACCTATTGGTGCTGGATTGGCCATTGGGTCAAAAAGCCCATTATCCTTTCGGAACACTGGAGTGCGTATCACCATCATTTCAATGTAAAAAAGGAAGGAAAACTGCATAGGATCAAGCAGATTTTTCATCAACCACTCCATGTGGTTACGCCTTCAACGGCATTATTTGATGATATCGTCCGGTTTTCGGGAAATGGAAATTTAAAAGGAACGGTTATACCAAATGTAGTCGATGCTGAAATTTTCAATTTTAAGCAAGAAGCAATACGTGCGAACTCTTTTTTCATGGTGAGTCAATGGAAGGAACCCAAGGATCCGTTTACAGTTTTGGAGGCAGTGAAGGACATGCCTTACGTATCGCTCCGGATCGGAGGCTATGGTCCACAACTCCACCGGATGAAGGACTTTGTGGAGCAACACAATTTTTCGGATAGGGTTGTCTTTTTAGGAACATTATCGAAGAAGGAAATCGCGGACGAAATGAGACAGGCAACCGCATTTATCCATTCTTCGAATTACGAGACATTTTCGGTAGTTTGTGCAGAAGCTATTTGCTGCGGATGCCCGGTATTGGCTTCGGAGGTGGGAGGGATACCTGAGTTTATCAACGTAGAAAATGGTTCCTTGGTCAAGGAGCAGTCATTGGATAGTTGGAAAGCAGGGCTTTTGAATGTGAAAAAATGGAATAAAAGTAGAAGTGAAATTTCAAAGTCAGCCCTTAAGAAATTTCAAATTGAAGATTCGATTTATCGTTTGAATCTGATTTATCAGAGATCATACAAAACATTAATGTAAACCCTTGTGAGTTTCTTCGAAAACAAAAAGATTCTTCTTGTTTCACCCGAACCCTGGGACCATATATTTGTGTCCAAACATCACTATGCTGTTCACCTGGCCGCCCGTGGAAATCAGGTGTTTTTTGTCAATCCACCGGGTGAAAATTGGAGTATATCCGGCACAGATTATCAGGGATTGTCTGTGGTCGGGTATCCGGGTTTTATAAGAGGGTTGAGGTTTTTGCCGTCGTATATGCAAAAGTGGTTCATCAAAAAGGCATTTCAGCAGATGGAAACATTTTGCCAATGTCAGTTTGACGTTTTCTGGTCCTTTGATAATTCTGTTTTTTATGATTTTTCTGCTTTACCTGATCGGGTAACCAAAATTTCTCATATTGTTGATTTGAACCAGGATTTTCAGTTTGAAATAGCCTCCAAAACCGCTGATATCTGCTTTTGTACTTCACGCTATATTTTGCATAAACAGCTGGCATGTAACTCAAATTCTTATTTTGTCCATCATGGGTTACATGATCCCGGCTCGTCCCCGGATGATGTCCATCTCCCGGGAAATAACGCCATCAAAGCAATGTATGTAGGGAACCTGGCGATGCCTTTCCTGGACTGGCAGATACTCTTGCAGGCCGTCACGGAAAACCCGGAAGTCGATTTTATATGGGTAGGGCCTAATAAAGCTATGCTGGAATTGAAAAAAAACCCATTACACAGGTATAAAAAGGAAATTTTTGAAAGGGAAAATGTTTATTTCCTGGATCGGATACCGAGCGATAGGATTCCTGCCTATCTTATTTCTGCAGATGTTTTGTTACTTGCGTATCAGGAAATTTATCACAGAGATCAGGTCAATCCCCATAAGTTGATGGAATATCTTGGGTCAGGGAAGCCAATCGTTTGTTCATTTTCAGAAGAATATGAATCCCTGTCAGAAATAATGGTTATGAGTAAGAAAAATAAAGACTGGCCGGTTTTGTTTAAAAAAACAATTCATAATCTGGCCTATTGGAATGAGCCTGATCTTCAACATCAGCGTAAAGCATATGCCATGGATCATACCTATAAAAGGCAGTTGGAGAGGATTGAAAACTTTTTGAAAGCCTGATGAAAAATCTGGTTTCGATCATAATGCCGGTCTATAATGCCGCTAAACATGTGGATCAGGCCATTCGTTCCGTCCTTGATCAAACGTATTCGAATTGGGAATTACTAATTATCAATGATGGAAGTACGGATAACTCGAAGGAAAAAATCCAGAATTTTCAGGACAAAAGAATCCGGTATTTTGAGCAGTCAAACCAGGGGGTGAGTGTCGCGCGAAATGTGGGATTGGCCCATATGAGCGGTGATTTTTTCTGTTTTCTGGATGCGGATGACCAATTGACGAAAAAAAGTATAGCAAGCCGCATACTTGTATTGGAGCGGAATGATGAATGGGCCTTTGTAGGAGGGGGACAGGAACAGTGGGATCAATCACTTTCCAAAAAACTAAAGACACAATTGCCGGATTATGAAGGTTGGCCTAGGAAAGGTCTTGTATCCCTTCATCCGGGATGTTTTATCAATTGTAGTACATGGCTAATACGACGGGAAAAAGACGGATTGTATCATTTCCCGGTAGGTTGGACGCATGGTGAAGATCTGGCATTTTTTCTTTCGATTAGTAAGCAGGGACAATTAGGGCTGACTAAGGATATAGTGGTAAACTATAGAAGACATGCGTCAGCCATGAGTGATTTGGGTAAATTACAGGATGGATATAACAATTATCTGCATTTTGTAAAAGCGGGAGGTTATTTCAGCAGCCAAAAGGAATTGAACTATCTGAAGTGGCGGATAAAGCGTATTATGTTTTTGTCGTATTTGCATACCCATGAATTTGTAAAGGCATTCAAATCATTATGGTAGGACGTAAGAATATTTTTTACGCTTCGTATAGGCTGGGGTTGCCACGCCTGATTCATTTGTATAACCAATACAGGGGCTATTACCCGATCCTGAATTTCCATCGCGTGTCTCCGGTGTATGATCCTTTTACGGAACCATTGGCACCGGATACATTTTCCACTATACTTAGGGGGTTAATCAAACACTATCATATCTATCCTCTTCGTGAACTAAATCATATTTCAGACCCTAAAGCGTGCTACATTACCTTTGATGATGCTACGATTGATTTCTATCAATATGCATGGCCGATACTTAAACAGTATCATATACCGGTAACGCTTTTTGTTCCTACTCATTCCGTAAATGAGGGGGAACCCATCTGGAATTATAAACTCTTTTCCTTACTCTTACAGACAAAGTCAAAAAGTATCACATTAAACGAACAATTATTCAGGATAGATCCGGCAAATATCTTGTCTTCTTCCCTGAGAATTATTTCATATTTTAACGAAAATCCATTGGCTAAAAAAGCTGCAATGGATGATTTGTTAAGGCAATTTTCATCTCTTGGTTCGGCTACAGTTTTTAGGCCCATGAATTGGTCACAACTAAAGGAAGTAATGGAAGCGGGGGTTGAAATTGGCTCTCATGGGCATAATCACGTCTGGATGGAGACATTAAATGAAAAAGAGCTTATGGTTGAATTCGTGGAAAGTAAAAGGTACATCACCGCCAATCTGGGGATTGATCCACAATGGTTTGCTTTTCCCATGGGTGCTGCAGGTACCGATGCAATACGAATTGGAAAGGAGCTTTACCAGCGATTTTTTCTGGCGAATGGAACGATGAACCAAAAGGGTAAAAATATAGTTTTGGATCGGGTAAACCAGATAGATCATGATTTTCACGAAACATACCATCGTATCAATGGGGTTCATGGTTTTGTCTCCTCATTCAAATTCAAGTAGATGACAATCGTATATCTAGGCTATTGGGGAGCAAATGATGGGTTGAGCCAGGCCACGATCAATCCCCATTTGTCGACCTTACAGTCGATGGATAGCGTGGATAAGGTCATCTATGTGTCGGTAGAGCGGGAACGGGTCAGTCACTATGAACTTCCTCCATTGGGAAAAGTGATCCATCGTCCTTTTGTAAGTAAATCAACGCCTGTCAGGATCATTACCAAATTTCTGGACATAGTAAATATGAGGCATCATCTTCTGAAAATAATTGGAGATGAAAACGCAGACTTAATGATTTGCCGAAGTAGTCTGGCAGGTGCGATAGGCTTTTTGGTTCATAGGAAATGCGGGATACCTTATGTCGTGGAGTCGTTTGAGCCACATGCACACTATATGCGTGAGATAGGTGAATGGAGGCGTTTTGGAGTCAGCTATATTCTGCAATCCTATTGGGAGAAAATGCAAAAAAATACAGCCAGAATGTTGGTTCCTGTTTCACATGCGTACAAGAATAAACTCATGGAGGAAAAAGTTAACCCCCAAAAAATTGAAGTGTTGGCGTGTGGAGTTGATTTAAAGGAATTTGCATTTGACAAAGCCAAAAGGGAAAAGATCCGAAATGAATGGGAGCTCAGGGAGGATGTCGTGGTAGGTATTTACGTGGGAAAACTGGGTGGTATATATCTGGATGAGTGGGCGGGCAAAATATTCAGGGAGTCCTTCCGGTTTTTTCCAAATTTCAGATTGATCATATTGTCACCCATGAGTTCTTTGAAATGGAAAAAGCTACTGTCCGCACATAGTGTTCCGTTGCAAAAAACTAATATCAGGCATGTCATGCATTGGGAAATACCGACTTATTTATCAGCCGCTGATTTTGGCTATTCATTGATAAAGCCATCAGAATACAGGAAATATTGCAGCCCAATCAAAAACGGTGAATATTGGGCTAATGGATTGCCTATCCTGATGCCCTACGGAATAGGGGATGATTCTGCTATCATTGAGAGTAATCCCTCGGGGGGAGCATTATTTGAGCTAAAGTCACCATCCATCCGGAATGCCCTTTCCGTAGTAAAAACGAAAATAGGCAACCGCCATGCGATTGCCGAACTGGCCCATGAATACCGTGATATGCGAAAGGTGAAGGATGTTTATAAAAGGATCGTATATTGAGTCAACCCTATTTTACAGCTTTCCCGAAAGCTACGCATGTGTTGGAAGTCCCGGACTTGTCGCAGGTTGAGTGGAGGTGTATTGTTTGATGGTTTCTAATGGGATCAATTCCTCAGATCATGTAGCTTTGTTGGTTCCTATGCAGACCATCGTAGATACAAATCAGAAAAAGCTAAACCTGGGGATAAGGGAACTTCTACGTTACAAGGATTTATTTATTGTTCTTGCCTATCGGGACTACAAGGTCAGGTACGCACAAACCTACCTGGGATTTATTTGGGCATTTGTACAGCCGGCGGTGACCTTGCTGATTTTCACGTTGGTATTCGGTAAGGCCGCAAAAATTGATACAGGAGACATCCCCTATCCGGTTTTTGCGATCGTAGGTATGTCGGCCTGGTCCTATTTTTCTTTTGTAATGAGTCAGTCCGGCAGTTCCATTATCGGGGCACAGGGCATGATTAAAAAAATCTACTTTCCTCGACTTGTGATTCCCTTGTCAAAGGCGTTGGTTGGGCTAATAGACTATTTGATTGTTTTTCTTTTTTTGATAGCTGTCATGTGGGGCTATGGATATACGGTTTCGGGAAATATCCTTTTACTTCCTATTTTTTTTACAATTAACGTATTGTGCGCATTGGGAGTTGGGATTTGGCTGAGTGCCCTCACGATCCGATACCGCGATTTTCAGCATATTATTCCGTTTGCCATTCAGGCAGGCATGTATATAACCCCAATTGCCTATCCGGTGGATTTGCTTATGGGCAAACTACCCTCCTGGCTGATGATGATCTATTACCTGAATCCTATGGCGGGAATTGTAGAGGGGTTCAGGTATTCGTTTCTGGGCCTTCCGTTCAGTAATTGGTACCATTGGGTATCATTTGGATTAGTAGGGTTATTGTTTATATCAGGGCTTTTCTATTTTCGGAAAATGGAAAAAGTAATGGCAGACATTGTTTAGATATGGGTGATGTTGCGATCAAAGTAGAGAATATTGGAAAGAAGTACCTGATAGGGCATCAAAAGGCCGGATCCATTGCCGATAAAATACGATCGTTCGGGAAGTCAGGGTTTTTAACGGCCAGGGAAACAGAAGAATTCTGGGCACTGAGGGACGTTTCATTTGAAATAAAAAAAGGGGAAGCAGTCGGGATTATAGGTAAAAATGGTGCGGGAAAAAGCACACTGTTAAAGATTTTATCAAGGATTACAGAGCCATCCACGGGCCGTTTTGAGTTAAACGGTCGGGTTTCTTCCTTGTTGGAAGTAGGCACGGGTTTTCATCCGGAACTTTCGGGGAGGGAAAACATCTACTTAAATGGTACTATCCTGGGGATGAAAAGAAGGGAGATCAGGGAGAAATTTGATGAAATCGTGGAATTCAGCGGAGTAAATAAATTTCTTGATACACCGGTCAAGCATTATTCTTCCGG